>WBUJ01000305.1 GCA_008933795.1 Candidatus Contendibacter sp.
ACAAGGTGGCGCTACGTGACGGTTCGCCGATCAGGCTGATCGAACCGAAGTGCAGCAGCTTGGCGCGGTGGAGCGCCTCGACATCCACTTCCCGGGGGTTGAACAGCATGTCGGCGCTGGGGTGGCGGTAGAACATGAATTCCCGTTCGCCATCTGCCCGCAGCGAGACGAACGCCAGCGCGGTGCGGGCCTCGGTCGAGAAGACCAGTGGGCTGACGTCCACGCCGCTTTCAGCCAGGATGTTAGCCAGGAAATGCCCGAAGGCGTCGTCGCCCACCTTGCCCATGAAGGCGCTGGAAACTCCAAGCCGCGCCAGGCCAACGGCCACGTTGCCGGGTGCGCCGCCCGGCGCTTTGATGAAGGCCGGCGCGTCGGTCAGGCCGGTGCCGGTCACAGTAGGGACAAAATCAATCAGCAGTTCGCCCAGACAGATGGCATCGGCCATGTGGGGACTCCTCATAAACGGCGGGGCTGTGACGTTTTTAAAAGTAACCATCGGAGAGTGTCGAACCACCCCGGCGCTGCGCGCCACCCCTCCTTAGCCAAGGAGGGGATAGCTTTCGCTTGGCGGGCGGGGCATCCGCTTACTTCGTCACCCAGCCCTTGTAATCCTTGACGTTGTCGCGGGTGATCAAGTCAACCGGGATGAGAATGGTGGTTTCCTTCGGCGCTTTGCCCTGCTTGATCTGGTAGCCGATCTCGACGCCTTCCTTCGCCATTTGCAGTGGATTCTGCGCGGCGGTGGCCAGGAACAGGCTGTCCTTGTCCTTCAACGCCTCAACCGCGACCGGCGCGCCATCCACGCCGGTAATGAAGAATTCGGTACGCTTGGCCTGCCGCGCCGCCAAGTCAGCGCCGGTGCCGGTCGGATCGTTGATTGCAAACACCGCGTCAATCTTGGGGAAGGCGGTGAGCAGGTTGGTCATCGTCTCCAACCCCCCTTCGCGGCTGCCCCGGCCGTTCTGGTTGTCGGACAGGATCTTGATGCCGGGATTTTTCGCGAAGACCGCCTTGCAGCCTTTGATCCGGTCGGTCACGGCGGTGACGGGCGGGCCGTCAATGATGACCACGTCGCCCTTGCCTTTCAGACGGTCGACGATGAACTGACAGGCTTTTTCGCCGGCCTGGACGTTGTTGCTGGTGATCATCGCATTGACGCCCTCGGCGGCCGCGTCCACCGCGATTACGGGAATGTTGGCTTCCTTGGCGCGCATGACGGCGGGCATGATGCCCTCGGGGTGGACGGGGTTGAGCAGGATCAGGTCTACCTGGGCCGCGATGAAATTATCAATCTGGTTGGTCTGCTTGCCGAGATCGTCATCGGCGGAATCAACGGTGATCTTGACCTTGTCGCCGCCGAGTTCCTTGGCTTTTTCCGCGGCTCCCTTGGCCAGGGTGACAAAGAACGGGTTGCCCATGTTGCCCATGGTCACGCCCACGGCCTTCAGGGGTTGATCGGCGGCGAGGGTCGCTCCGGAACAGGTCAGCGCCAATGCGGCTGCGGAAATCAGGGTCTTGTTCATGATGCTCTCTCCTGCGGGGTTTCTCCCTCCCCC
>WBUJ01000008.1 GCA_008933795.1 Candidatus Contendibacter sp.
GGCCGAGGTGCTGCTCGTCCTCCGCGGCCGCGCCCAGGGCGGCGTAGGCCGAGGCGTAGAGGAAGAAGGCGAGGACGAAGACGAGGGCGAGCCAGCCGAAGTTCGCGGGGTTGAGGGCGGCGGGGAATCCCTGGGTAACCAGCCACTGGCGGACGCGCCCGACCGTGCAGAGGCCGACGCGCAAGGCGGCGATGACCTCCTCGTCGGAACGTTCCGCTCTCGCGGCGGTATCCGCCAACCAGAGAATGCGGACATGAGCGAGCTTGCGGGCTGCGCCTTTGCCGACTGAAACCAGGCGTTCCAATTCGGTCCGCTCCTCAGCGGTTAAGGTGACTCGATATTTGTTCATCGCGGCACTCCGTAACTTCAACCTGAAAGTTACGGACCAAGCAAATTGCCTATCAATCGAAGATTGGTGAGACAGTAGCCGCGTCCGACCGCGGAGTCGTCAGCGAAACGTCAATGTTTAGTCTGAATGTGGTGGGCATGGCCACGCCGGTTGTCGCGGTGCGCGGCCTCAGACGCCGCCCCGCCGCAACGTGCCGCGCGGACGCGAGCGTTTTCAGGCGGGCTTGGCCCTGTCGAGCAGCGCTTGCGCTCTCGTGAAGGCGGTGGTATCGATTGCTTCCGGAAGTTCATCGACGAGTGCGGCCAGGGCACGGCGGTCCTCGGCGGTCGCGCCGTCGCGTTCGCAGAGTTCCACCAGCGCCAGCAGTTCGAGCCAGGGGGCCTCCTGCGCTCGTGCCTCCGCGACCGCGCGCCGAACCGCAGCATCGGCGATAGCGGACTCGCCACGCGCACGGGCGATTGCAGCCTCGATCAGGAACAGTTGCGGCAGATACACGCGCTCCCCGTGCGCGCTTGCAATTTGCGATGCTTCCTCGAGTTGGTGTTGGGCCGCATCCCAGTCGCCGGCGAGCGCGAGCGCCTCCGCGGCATACCCCAGGGTCTCAGTCCCCCCCGCCAGCATCCCGAGCCGGGTATTTTCTTCGTAAGCCTCGCGAATCCGGCGATAGCCCTCACGCGGCTCGCCCATTCGGGCGTCCGCCCAACCGCGAAACCACCGGCACGCGACACGACCCTGCGCCAGCGCGAACTCCTCGACGAGCGCCTGCATCTCGTCGGCAAGAGACGCGACACGCTCGGCGTTGCCGAGCCGCACCTCGAACATCGCGTCGAGCCAGATGGCGACCATCCGCGCCATCGGTTGTCCCATCTGGCGCGCGCGGGCGTGCGCCTCCCGCAGGCGGGTGCGAGCCGTCTCGACCAAGCCAAGGTGAAGCAGTTGGATGGCAAGCAGCCCGAGCAGCGTGACCCGCGGGTCGGCTACGAAACTTTGTTCCGATGGCGCATCGAGCGACTCCTTGGCAGCAAGACCTCGCTCGATCCATTCGCGGGCAATATGGGGCCGCCCCCGCAGCATCTGCACGTCTCCCTGCACGGTGCACGCGGCCAGCAGAAGGACCGGATCGTCGGTCGCGGACGACAGCGCCTCGGCATGTTCCGCCACCGCAAGCGCCTCGGCATACTCGGCGCGCAGACAAAGCGCGAACCCGAAGCCGTGCAGCAGGAGCCCGCGCAGGGGATGTTGGGGGACATCGCCGAGCAGGGAGTGCGCACGCTGGAAGGCGCTCTTGGTCTCGATAAAGCTCACGCCGAGCAGATGGGCGGCCGATACGCCCTGCAGCGTTGCGAGCGTGATCTCCAGCGCCTTGCGCTCGGTTCCCTCCAAGGCCTGACCGAGAAGGGTCAACCCGCGCTCGGTGAGCGTCATGCACTCAGCCGGACTCAAGTGCTGCAGCGCCGCTTCCGCAGCCTCGGCGTAGTAGCGCGATGCGGTGATCGGCTCGCGGCCGCGTTCGAAGTGCATGGCGAGTTCCGCAGCGGCGACCGGCCCGCCTGCGGCACGCTCCCGTTCCAGCGCCGCAGCGACTTTGCAGTGGAGTTGGACGCGGGCCAACCGGGCCGTGCGCTGGTACAGCACCTGACGGAAGAGAGCGTGCCTGAACGAATACGGCAGCTCCGGCCCATCGTGCTCTTCCTCGGCACGCGGAGCACTCAGCCAAAGCTGCTCGCGCGCCAACTCGTCGCAGGTCTGGCCGACCCAGGCGGCGTCGCGCTCGAGCGCATCCGAGACCGTGCTGACGCGGAACTCGACGCCGCAAACGGCCGCCGCCGAGAGTAACACGCGCTGCTCGTTTCCGAGCTTGGCGACGTAATGATCGATGATGGCCGCCAGATTCTTCGGAACCGCCGTTCTTGCGAGTTGCGCCGCAGCAGCAGCGTCGTCATCGCCTTGCGCAGCCCCGGCGATGACGTCCCTCATGACAGACGCCAAGAATAGCGGCACTCCGTCGGTGCGCTCGTGCAACGCACGCACGAAGGCTTCGTCGCTGGCGATTGATGGCAACCGTTCCGCCACGTAGTCGGCGACCTCCTTTTCCGAGAACGGATCGAGCACGATCTCCTCGCACAGCCTGTGCAGGCGCAACTCGTGCCGCAATAGGTTGAGCGGATGGTCCAGCGCGACGACCTCCGCGAGACGGAAGCTGGCCAGCCACATGAGGCGCCCGCTGCCACGCCGGCGCGCGATAGAGTCGATGAGCTGAATCGTCGCGCGGTCGCTCCAATGCAGGTCCTCGGTGACCAGTAACAGCGGCCGGCGCTCGGTGTAGCGATCGAACACCTCGCCCATCTCGCGGAGCATGCGATCCGGGCTGACGCCCGCCAGCTCGCGCCGCAGGGCGTCGCGCTCCTCCACCGTGCTGAGCCACGGCAATTGCAGCAGCCAGGTCGGCGCCACAGCGCGGAGCAAGGGTGCGAGGGCACTGTCGCTGCGAGACAGCTCCGCGAGGGCTTCGAGAACGGGAAGATAGGGTTCGCCCTGACCGTAGTGCTCCACGCATTGGCCGCGGGCGCAAGCGACGTCGCCGAGGCCCGCCACGAAATGCTCGATCAGCGTGGTTTTGCCGATACCCGGCTCACCGGCGACCCAGACCACCGTGCGGTGGCCGCTGCACGCCAGATCCCAGGCGCTGCGCAGTCGCGAGAGCGCTTCTGCGCGACCGATGAAGGAGGCCCCTGGCAACGAGCGGATTGCCGAGAGGCTCGCCCGCTCCGGTCGCGTGGTGGATAGCGCGGTCGCAACGGCGATGAACCGATAGCCACGCCGCGACACCGTTTCGATGAAGCGCGGTTGCCGGGCATCGTCCTGCAGAGCCATCCGGAGTTCGCTGATTGCGGTCTTCAAGACCGATTCGCTGACGAACCGGTGGCCCCACACCTCGTCGAGCAACGCGTTCTTAGTGAGCAGCGATCCCGGTTGCCGCACGAGGGCGCACAGCACCGCGAATGGCGTTGGCGCGAGAGGGACAGGTTTTCCCTCGCGTAGCAACGATGCATTCGCCTCATCCAACTCGAATGTGTCGAAGCGCACTCGCATGACGTCAGTGGAATTTGGTAATTTTATCGCCACATGCGCTGGCCGCCCGGTGATTTTCCATAAAGAGAGAATTCTAAGAGTGGAATTGCATAAAAATGTAGAGTAACCATCCCCCGGCATGTCTTGTCCGCCTTGCAGGTGTGGGTTTCGCCACGGTGAGCGTTCACCCGGCCGTTCTTCCGACGATCGGGTATGCCGGCATTCACTCAAAAGGGCCGGGGCGCGTAGACTAGCGAACTAGATACCCTTGGAGGGAACCCGCCATGCAACCGACCCGTCGCCTGCTCCTCCAGTGGCTGCCTTCGCTGCCGCTGCTGGGCGCTCTTGCCCGACCTGCCCTCGCCCAACCCACACCTCGCAAGTTGCTGATGAACCAATTTCGGGTGGCGGGCTTGGCCTATTACGACGCAAAAACGGTGATCCATCGGATGCAAGCCGGCGATCCGCTGCGCCTGGTGGCAGAACCGACCAACCCCCACGACGAGTTTGCCGTGGAAATCTGGCACGGCGAACACAAGCTCGGCTACGTCCCCCGCAGCGACAACCGGCACCTCAGTCGGCTGTTGCGACAGGGCGCGACGCTGGCCGGCGAAGTGTGGGAGGCCGACCCGGACGCCACGGTGTGGGAGAGGGTGCGGGCCAAGATTTACCTGATCGTCTGACGGGAGTCATCATGACCGAAGAACGCGAGAAATTCGAAAATACGAAACAGCTTGCGGGCGTGGGTCGGGTGGAGCGCCTCGTTGGCTACTCCCCGATCGCCTCCTCCGCGGATACGCAGCGCCGCCGCCGACCGCTGCGTGGGGACGAGGGCAATTCCGACGGCCCACTCCCCTGATGCAACTCTTTTTTATCAGATAGGCGTGATTTTGACGCGGTCTTGCATGAGGATTTTGTCGCGGCGCACCTTGAAGACTCGTTTTTTTGTCTTGTCTTGCTCTTGAAAAACCATCCAGTTCATGACGATACCTGGATCGGTGTTACGCGGACCGACCGATTCCACGGTGCGCAAGGCCAGATGGTTGTACATATCCAATTTTGCGAAGGTCGCATCGATCCCGCCCATGGAGTTCGACACGAACGATTGCTGCATGATTTGCCCCGGCTCGGTAATGGCGATATGCCCTGGCACGTTACCCGGTCCGCCGGGCATGACGTTCCCGTTGGCATCGACCCGAGCGATGAGATAGCTATCGCTTTGAGTGACTTGGCTGAGGTCATCCAGCGCGTAGCGATCGTCAATGCCTGAGTAAAACTTGAAAATCGTGGAAATCAGTGACGATGGGCCAGGTAGATGCGCGGGAGCCACGGTGAGCCAGTCAATGGCCAGTACGTCGTGAAACAGGTAGTTGCCGACAAAGCCATTGCAGTCCAATCCCAGGTTCGCATCGGCCCAAGCCTGGAGCCGTTCGGGTCGGATGCCACCAATCAGGGTGGCAAGTTGCAGCACGAAGTCGCACTCCTCGGGCGAGCCTTTGCCGATAAAGGGGTTATACAGATGAATCCCGACCTCCTTCCAGCTTCCGATCGAGAGCGGGGTCCCCTGCACGTTCATCGTCAGCCGATAGCCTGGGTCTTTTTTTTGGTTGGTGGCGAGGTGGCCGGCCAGCGCTCCCAAAAGCTGGTCCTTGGCGGCGGTTTCCTTCCCAAGGTGATAGCGTGAGATGTCGATCGGGACGGTCCCCCTGACCATTACGGGTAAGTAGCGGGCGGCATATTGTGATGGCGTCATGACTAAACCCCTTTCCTCATCAGCCTGGTGAGCGGACTCCTGGATCCGGCCTGCTGCGTCGTGTTGGCGCGGAATAGCCAGCGCGAGCAGGTTAAATTAGACAATGACCGACTGAAAGAATATCCGCAGCGACTTCATGCGCCGCCTAACGGGGCGGCGGATTAGCGGCGCAGGGCGAGAAAGCCATAGACTTTTTCGTCCGGAGTCCGCTCGATCCGCTGGTTGCGCTACCCGAGCTTCAACGGAAGCCGCCATCAGTTCTGGTGAATTTCGATCTGCCCATCAAATCCGTTGGCCTGGGCTGCAGGATAAGGGCCGTAGAAGCCGCCGTAAGGGAATACTGGACCACCGGCAACATTGCCAAGAGGGACGCATGCGCCTCCGATGGCGCCCGGTCTGGCAGGAGCCTGAAAGGGCAAGACCGGGACGGTCGGAAAGCCGTTATAGCCGTCGAGATAAGCCTGTATTCTGGTCGGGGGTAGATTGGGTTTCGGAATACGCACCGCGCGCCACGACACTCTGATGAATGCGGGAGCGTATGAATATAGATCCGCGTTAGCCGGAACGGCTGCCCATGGATCGGTCGAACATTGAACGAGGTAAGCAATGCCGTACCAAGCCGGCTTGTACGGCCCGGTTGCGTCATAATTCAGACTCGCTTGGCAGAAATTGCGCATATACTGTTCGACCGTCTTGTGATTAGAGTTGTCGCCTGGCGTTAGCGGCGTCATGTTGTCCCATTGCCCCGGTCCACTCCATTCGCCGTTCACCAAGTGGCCCCTTTTCCAAGAAAAATTAAGGTCTTGAACGAAGGTTACGTTAGGCCGTCCCGGGCCGGCCTGAGTACTCCAAATCAGCCCGGCAGCCGCAGGAGGGTTGTTTGTTGTTCCGCCGGGCAAAGAAATATCCGGGCCGATCAGGACTGCACCATATCGTGCGCCGAATGGGAGCCCTTGACGCACTGCCAGCACGTCGTTTTGCAACCTGGCTGAGGTAAAAAGCACATGCACGGCTTGAATCCGGCCATTATACTGAAGGTCGCTCATTGGGTTCACCTTGATAAAAAATAGTGCTATTCATCATGCAATGTCGCCCTACGCTACAGCTCGCATCAGGTTGTAATGGTAGAGGGAGACCTTAATAGAGTCGATATAGAACTACTCGGTCCATAACCGCTGTGATTCTTCAGTTTAAAATCAAAGAAGTGGTTTCTCTGGTAAATTTTGAGTGGAATTTTTTGGTCAGAAGGCATCTCCAATACAAATGGTATTCAGCCAAGCTTCAACACTGGAGTTAAGTGGCGTCGCATCAGCGGTGTCCGCTTGAACAACTTTTTAGGCACCCATTTGATATTTAACCTGGACTTTGATTTTACTTGTTTTTGCACTGAACCAAATATGCATCAACATTTGGCTTTCATTACCTATGAAATTAACCTATTAGTCCGCCAGCTCTCGCTATGCCAACAACCCCAATTAATATCCAAAATGCGTTTAACAACGTGTAAGCGGCATCTTTCCGCAAAGCCGCACACCAAGTAAGCAAAGCAGCATCAATGGTATTGAATATCCACACAAACATAAAAGGACTCTGTGGCCCAAGCCAGCTAACTAGCGCGAAACTAAAAATACGCATAACCACGCCGATCATTTCGAGAACCTTCATATTTGTAAAAATGAAGGCATTAACTTTATTAAAAGACAAAGCTACCTCTCACTGTCTATAGCATTCCTATACAGGTTGTGGAATTTCCTCTCCTTGAATAAGGAGGGCTGACGGCTGCCGTCTCCACCGGCCAGTGCCCCAGTTCCATAGGGCGCCCCCCCAGTGATTTCACTCATGTCCATGATCTCCTGGCAGAAATAGGGAACTCCCACGATGATCATGCCGTGATGCAACAAGGTGGTGTGAAGCGAGGTGATCGTGGTTTCCTGTCCGCCATGCTGTGTGGCCGTGGACGTGAATACGCTGCCCATCTTGCCACTCAATGACTTACCGGCTAAAGCCGGTAGGTTGAGCTGGCGGGGGATAAACCCCCGCCTGAAACGCTTTGAGGCGGATTGAACCGCCACCTGGTGCTAGCGGAGCAGCGGTCCGGTGAAGCGACTTGCTAGCGCGATGTCATTCCATCCATATTGATTACAAGCGATCCAGGTTCATCACCTTAGTCCAGGCGGCGACAAAGTCATTCACGAACTTTTCCTTGCCGTCGTTGGCCGCATAGACTTCCGCAACCGCGCGCAACTCGGAGTTGGAGCCGAAGATCAGATCGACGGATGTGGCTGTCCATTTCTGCTTACCGGAAGCGCGATCCAGACCCTCGTAAACGCTAGGAGATTTTTCTGACTTCTGCCACTTGGTGGACATGTCGAGCAGGTTGACGAAGAAGTTGTTGTTCAAGGTGCCCGGTTTATCGGTCAGCACACCGTGTTTGCTCTGTCCGGCATTGGCATCGAGGGCGCGCATACCGCCCACCAGCACCGTCATTTCCGGCACGGTCAGGGTCAGCAGATCAGCCTTGTCCACCATCATCTCCGTCGGCGAGGTGTAGCTCTTGTCGCTGTAGTAGTTGCGGAAAGCATCGGCGGTCGGTTCGAGCACAGCGAACGAATGCGCGTCGGTCATCTCTTGCGTTGCGTCGGTGCGTCCCGGGGTAAAGGGGACTGCAACCGTGGCACCGGCTTGCTTGGCCGCCTCTTCGATGGCCGCCGTACCGCCCAGAACAATCACGTCGGCCAGCGAGACTTTCTTGCCACCCGATAGGGATTTGTTAAAGTCTGCTTGAACTTTTTCCAGGTTCATCAACACCTTGCCCAGTTCTTCAGGATTGTTCGCCGCCCAATCCTTCTGCGGGGCCAGGCGCACGCGCGCGCCGTTAGCGCCGCCGCGCATGTCGGAACCGCGGAAAGTGGAGGCGGACGCCCAGGCCGTTCTGACCAGTTCAGACACGCTCAAACCGGATTTGAGAATCGCCGCTTTCAGGTTGGCGATGTCTGCGGCATCAATCAGCTTGTGATCCACAGCCGGAACCGGGTCTTGCCAAATAAACACTTCCGCTGGAATTTCAATGCCCAGATAGCGAGCGCGCGGCCCCAGATCGCGATGGGTCAGTTTGAACCAGGCTTTGGCAAACGCCTTGTCGAATTCCTTGGGATTTTTCCAGAACTGCTCGGCAATCTTGCGAAAGCCCGGGTCTTCCTTCAGCGCAATGTCCGTGGTGAACATGATCGGCGGGTTGCGTTTACCTTTGATATGGGCGTCCGGCACCAGGGATTGGGCGGCTTCATCGACGGGCATCCACTGCGTTGCCCCAGCGGGACTCTTGGTTTGTTTCCACTCGAATCTGAACAGATTATCGAGGTAGAGAATCGACCATGCAGTGGGCGTCGTCGTCCACGCGCCTTCCAGGCCGCTGGTCATAGTGTCTTCGGCATTGCCCTTGCCGCACTTGTTCTTCCAACCGAGCCCTTGCTGTTCGACCGGGGCGGCGGTAGGGTCCGCCTCCAGACAGTCAGCGGGCCTGGCCCCATGGGCTTTACCCAAGGTGTGTCCACCGGCCACCAGCGCGACGATCTCTTCATCGTTCATCGCCATGCGGCCAAAGGATTCGCGCATGTCTTTCGCGGCGGCGAGCGGGTCGCTATTGCCATTCGGGCCTTCCGGGTTCACATAGATCAAACCCATCTGCACCGCAGCCAGCGGTTTTTCCAGTTCGCCGTCTTTGTAGCGTTCCTGGTTGCCCAGCATCTTGGTTTCAGCTCCCCAGTACACCAGGTCGGATTCCCAGTCGTCAACGCGCCCGCCGGCGAAGCCCAGGGTTTTAAACCCCATGGATTCCAGCGCCACGTTACCGGCCAGGATCATCAAGTCGGCCCAGGAAACATTGCGTCCGTATTTTTGCTTGACCGGCCACAGTAAGCGGCGCGCTTTATCCAGGCTGACGTTATCCGGCCAACTGTTGAGCGGCTCGAAGCGCTGCTGGCCACCATCGGCGCCGCCTCGGCCATCATGAATCCGATAAGTGCCGGCGCTGTGCCAGGCCATTCTGATCATCAGGCCGCCATAATGACCCCAATCCGCCGGCCACCAGTCTTGCGAGGTGGTCAAGACTTTTTCGATGTCTGCTTTCAGGGCTTTGAGATCGACGCTTTTGAAAGCCTCGGCGTAATTGAAGTCGCCACCATACGGGTTGGACTTGACGTCGTGCGCGCGCAGAGATTCCAGGTTCAGCTTTTGCGGCCACCAGAACTGGTTCGACTGGGCCATGCCGGCCGCCGCCAAGGCGCTGACCGGCGCCAGTGCCATCATGGTGATCGTGCAAGCGGTCAATAAAGAAGGTAGTTTTTTCTTAAGCATTGGTATTCTCCATCTTGCGGATGAATAGGCTGGAAATGAACTTTTCGCTCATTGCGCTTCTCCTTCGGTGATTGGGTTATGCGATAGTATGACTTTCAAGGTGAAAAACGAAGATTCAATGACTTATGAGCAATCAAACAGTTATATGCCACTTTGAAGGCCATAGTTATGCGATAGTGCATTCCTACTCATAATCTCTGCCCAAAGATTTGTAAAATAGGTTTTTCCGAAAATAATAATAGTTTTTTCCGATTGTGACACTTGACCGAAAAAGCAAAAAGCGGCTAACGAGGCGGCGGATAAGCCGCGAGGGCGGAAAAGCCGCAGGCTTTGACGACCGAAGTCGGCTTCATCCGCTGGTTGTGCGGCGCGAAGCGCCAAGCAACCGGCGGATGGTTAGGCGCTTTACGACCCCAAGAGCACATTTCGCCGATGCCATGCGAGCGCCTTAATCGGGAGAGGCATATCATTCGGCCAAAATATCTTCGCCCCACACATACTCATGAGTGACGCAGATATTCCTCCATCATCTATACCGATTTCATCGGAAACAATTACTGTTCCTTCATCCGATATAGATATTAGTCCCCAATCAAATGCCCAATGATGGAGCCTGCATAGGCATAATGCATTTCTAATGCTATCCGCGCCGCGTGCAGATCTAGGTATGATGTGAGCCGCTTCTGCGGCAGAAGCTATTCTACGAATAGACTGCACAACGCCACAAAATACGCACTTATGCTGAAAACGCTCAACCACTTCTTGCTTAAATCTCGGAGAACGATAGTAGCCACCAACACTTCCTTTGACTTTGATCGCCTCAAGATCAAAAAGCACTGATCGACCACTAGAAGCTTCAGACTGATCTCTCCGCTCGATGATTCTGAGGAAGTCAAACCCAAACTCCCTTTCCTTCTCTCGCGGCTCCCGCACTCTGACTTCCACGATATCACCAGGAGATAAGTAGCTACGAAGCGCCGGAATGGAGTCTGGAATTATCGATGAGCGATGAATGAACTCCTCTCTACCGTCAGAGATACAGAAGAACGCTCCGTAGTCTACAACCGTGTAAATAGTGCCCTTTCTAACCTCGCCAGGTCGCAGACATTCATCAAAGCCAGCCTTTAGATCGCGCGGGCCAACTATGTCCACCCAGTAGAACCATTTCGATGTGGATCGGCGAATTATTCTTGACTCGACAGTGATTCCCTCATGGAATCTGTATTGAGGAAGAGCGATTTTCCATAGTTTGGATCGAAGTATCAAGCCATTGCTAGTTCTTAGGTGAACAATCCAAACAATACTCTCGGTGTGATTCTTGTAGCTGCTATCCAGTTCTAGGTAGGAAATCGTCGCTGAAATTATTGACCCTTCAGATACATTCTCTATTGCTCCACACGTCGCTAGATAACCGCGACTTACTGGGTCATAGCGAATTAGCTTTGCATCTAAATACGAATCGTAGGTGCCAATCCCATTGGCTATTAATTCAGCAGACTCTTCCTTGGATATTCTCGCGTACAGATCCTCGTTTCCCAGATATATTCCAGAAGGCGAAATTTTTTTTACCTTCAATCGCACACTGGAACAAAGCGAGTCCTGTTCTACTAGTGCCCTTTGTAACGCAACTCCGCGAACGCTTGATTCCCAAGACCCCCTTTCTTTGTTAAAGAAAAGCAACATGATCTCCAAGACATACCCGACTGCAATGTGTTCAGTAAGCGAATCGATATGCTGCGCTGAGTACTCAGATACGTGGAGATACGCCTTATCAGTCATTGGCATACCGGGGGCGCTAAGGATTGCAAAGTAGCGAGACACGAAAACAACCGTTGCAGCGTGAATAGTCCACGCTACGGCGGAAATCTCATCTTGCTTCAGGAATTCTCCGTCGTAGTCCCGAGATGAACTCATCTCCTATCCTCGTGCAGCGATTCCCGCTCTCTTATTTTTGTGACTATAATTTTTAAGGATATATTTTGCTAATGTAACGCTGATTATGCGAAAAAATTCCTTGTAAATCAAGACGCCGGGCATTGCTGATCCTCGTGTGTGCAGGCATCTCAACCTTTGACCTCGAACCATGAATTGCCATGCGATTCTCCTTGCTGCCTAACGGGGCGGCGGATAAGCCACGAAGGGCAAGAAAGCCGTAAGTTTTTTCGCCTGAAGTCGGCTTGATCCACATAGTTGTGCGGCGCTTCGCGCAAGCAAGCAATCGAACTCATCCGCTGCCCCTTTTGTCGCGGGAGCGAAGCGTCCGCGACAACACTACGGCTCATAGACGGCAAACTTTGGAGCGCAGCGGAGAGGTTGATATCCTTGTGTGGCCGATTGTTAGCCATTTTTACATTTCCACTACCCAAACCACTTTGATAACTATGGAAACTGTTAAGCGACAACTTCCATCAGAAATTTAATCAATTCGGACTCAACTACCTCCTTCCACTCTTCTTTCGTCATCTCATCAAACACATCGAAGTTATTTTTTTCTTTTATGTTCTTTGACACGGCATGATTTTTCTTATATTGCTTGATTACCGCTCGCACATCGTCATCAGCAACTATGACAGGAAAGCTTCCAGAGACCAAATCATATGTACGTTCAAATGCTTTATGATGGTAATAATTTTCTAGGCAGCTTCTCTCAATAACATAGGCGCTGCCTCTTTGTTTATTATTTTGAAATCTGTCAGCCCTTTCCTTTTGCTTATCGAAATTGTTTTTATGCTTGTCGCTATCTATTATAAGGTACAGATCCCTGCAAGAATTATCGAAGTAGTCAATATTCAAAAAACTATCGATATCTTCCCCTCCACCGAATGGCAACACGAGGATAGTATCGACTCCAACAAGGGGCTTATCAATTAACTTTTGGCAAATAATGTCATAAAATTTTGCATCATTGTGGCTCTCTACAAACACAATTTTCTCGTGTGAGTCGCGCAGATTGTATGAAGGTTTAATGCCGAGTTCATCTACAATGTTCTTCAGGAATGCATCTTTTCCGTTCTGATTGCAGTTCTCATATATAGACCCACTTGCTCTCTTGCACAGTATTACGGATTCAATATATGTTGCGCCAGCAAATACCGGGCTATGTGTTGTTATAATTACTTGATTATCATCCGAGAGTTCGCGCAGAGCGTTAAGCAAATCATTTTGTGCAGAGGGATGAAGGAAAGTCTCTGGTTCTTCGATTAGATATATGACATTGATGCCCTTATTTTTCTCTGCAAGATAACGGAAACGAGCAACCATAAATAAGCGCCGATAGCCCGCGCCTTTGTGGCTCATAGGTATCGGCCGAGCATCGCCATCAAATTGGAAGGAAACATCAACACTCTTTATGGCATCTTTCCAAGAAATAGTTGGTCTTATCTCCACCTCTTTGAGATTTGATACATATTCACTCATATATTTTTTAACTGAATTTGCTTCCTTTTGCATTTCATCAGAAATCTCTGACTCGATAACCGCAAGCTTATTCTTTTCTACGCTTTCCCTTTCTAAATATTCGAGTATTTCACTCACAGAGTTTGACTTAAACCGAGTATCCACCTCCAAACCATAGTCAGCCTTAAATAGTTCTACATCTGGTAGTAGCGAGCAGATCTTGAATTCGTCATCGATATATCTCGCACTTCTACCAATATTGTTAGATTTACAATATTCTTTAATATGCTTAATTTTTTCCAGCTTTGAGTTTCTGCCTCTCCCTTGTACAGGAATGGTAATTTGATATCGGTCTAATATCTCGTTTAACTCCTCATCAGACTTTCCGTATAGAAACTGAAAATCTTTCTCTTCGTAGTCAACCATTAATACTTGTTCAGCATCAAAGCCTTTTTTTGGCGTAGCCACAGTCTTTCTAATAGTAAGTTGGCGATCAATTAAAATATCATCAAGAAACTCATCCAAACCATCCGCTTTCTTGATTCTCGATTTTATCCTTGCTTCAAGAACTTCTCGTAGCTCTTCGGATAAGAATCGGCATGCTATTTCAATTGGCCGTTCAGCGTTATTAAAATCAGTAAGCGTAACGGGGTTATCTCTTGGATTAAGAAAGGTTGCGATGGAATTCAATATGATAGATTTACCCGTATCATTCTTCCCGACGATTGAGGAGAACCTATTTAGCGGTATTAACTGGGACCCAGTTATTCCACGGTAATTGCTAATCGCAACATTTGTAATAATCAACTCTAGTCCCCTCGTGCGCGCTCTGTCATTTTCTGCTCATCGGCTTTATAGGTTAACGGGGCGGCAGATAAGCCGCAACGGACGGGAAAACCGCAGGCTTTTCCGCTTTGAGTCGGCCTGATCCGCTAGTTGTACTGCGCAAAGCACCAAATAAGTATAGAATGCCATCAGCTATCCCATTGTCAGGGATGCGAGGCATCTAATGCGATTTCCATATAGAAGAATTTCTCACCCACAATTCTCGCCAAATCACGCCAACCTTTCCACCTCGTAAACCCCGCCGATCACCACGTACTCATCCTCGCCCTTCAACATTCCTGGCAACACCCGGTTGTAGAAAAACACCTTGGCCATGGGTACCCGCGTCCGCAGCAAGTGATCGCCAAATTCCTCGGCCCGCTCGCGCTGGACGCTGAAGGAACTGAGGTTGTTGAGCAACACGATCCACCGGCGACGGTCGAGTCTGGCCAGCATCTGATCTTCGCTGAACCGATTGAAGCCGCGATACAGGTTCAGGCACGTCGATTCCGGCTGCTGGCGGCGCAGTTCATACTGGCAGTAGGCGTAGAGCAGGTCCAGTTGCGCTTCCAGGGCATTGGTGTTGTACAACCCCCGGCTGCACACCTCCAGAAAATGCTCGTAAGCGTCCTCGGTGCGATCGTCGAGCAGGCCGCCGTGATAGCGAGTTAGCAGGCCAAAACGCGATTCCACCCACGCCTTCAGCACCGCCCCTTCCTGGGTGTTGGGATCGAAAGCCCAGCCCCGCACCATGCGTAGATAATCCGCGCGTCCGCGCAACTTGGGCCGGCCTTGCCGCGCGCCCGTCGAACGGTCCGGCGTCAGGCCCGCTTCCTCCAGCGCCTCCAGCCGGAAATGCACCGTCATGTAATCCATGAACCGCCGCGCCCGCTCGGCGGGTTCCGCCAATGATTCCAACATCTGGAACAGATGGGCGTGCAATTCCGCCACGCCGTCGAGCAATAGCGGCGTTGGATGACGCTGGAAGGTCAACCCGCCCAGAATCGCCGCCGGCAGACTGCATCGGTTGATCGGGAGATAGGCGCTCTTGGGCAGGCGCGGACCCCAGTTGAACGCCACGACGGAATTGTCATCAACCCGACAAGCAGCCGCGTTTGTCATCTATGCAACCCACCGTTCAGGTAATCATTTCAATAAATATCATTAAAAACAATATTTTGCTGAATACCTCTCCTTGGCACGGCGCTTGAACCAGAGTGGATGAAAGCAAGGTTCATCCTTCAGCGACAGGAGAGCAATTCCATGGCGATGATACGTCAATGCGCGATTTACGGGAAAGGCGGCATCGGTAAATCCACGACCACCCAGAATCTGGTTGCCGGTCTCGCCGCCGAGGGCAAGAAAGTCATGATTGTGGGTTGCGATCCCAAGGCCGATTCCACCCGCTTGATTCTGCACGCCAAGGCCCAGAACACCATCATGCAAATGGCGGCGGACGCCGGCACCGTCGAGGATCTGGAACTGGACGACGTGCTGAAAGTGGGTTACGGCGGCGTCCGCTGCGTCGAATCCGGCGGCCCGGAACCGGGCGTCGGTTGCGCCGGTCGCGGCGTCATCACCGCCATCAACTTCCTGGAAGAAGAAGGCGCCTACGAGGAAGAATTGGACTTCGTGTTCTACGACGTGTTGGGCGACGTGGTGTGTGGCGGCTTTGCCATGCCGATTCGCGAAAATAAGGCCCAGGAAATCTACATCGTGGTGTCCGGCGAGATGATGGCCATGTACGCCGCCAACAACATCGCCAAGGGCATCTGCAAGTACGCCACGTCCGGCAAGGTGCGACTGGCCGGGTTGATCTGCAACTCGCGCAAAACCGACCGCGAAGCCGAATTGATCGAGGCGCTGGCCGCGAAAATGGGCACTCAAATGATCCATTTCGTGCCACGCGACAACGTGGTTCAACGAGCCGAAATTCGCCGGATGACCGTGATCGAGTACGACCCCACCGCCAAGCAGGCCGACGAATATCGCGAACTGGCCCGCAAGATCGTCGAGAACAAGAAACTGGTCATTCCCACCCCCCTCACCATGGACGAACTGGAAGACCTGTTGATGGAATTCGGCATCCTCGACGAGGAAGACGAATCCATCGTGGGTAAGACCGCCGCTGCCGAAGCCGCGCTGTGCGCCGCTTGAACCCGACCGGAGATCGCATCATGAGCATGAACCGCCAGGAAACCGAACAACTGATCCAGGAAGTGCTGGAAGTCTATCCGGAAGCGACGGGCAAGCAGCGCGCCAAGCACCTGATGGCCAACGACTCCAGCCTGGAAAAATCCAACAAGTGCATCGTCGCCAACAAAAAGGCCCTGCCCGGCGTGATGACTGCCCGCGGCTGCGCCTACGCTGGCGCCAAGGGCGTGGTCTGGGGGCCGGTCAAGGACGTGTTGAACATTTCGCACGGCCCGGTCGGCTGCGGCCAATTCTCCCGCGCCGGCCGTCGCAACTACGTGACCGGCCATAGCGGGGTCAATATCTTCAACGACATCAACTTCACCTCCGACTTTCAGGAAAAGGACGTGGTGTTCGGCGGCGACAAGAAGTTGGCCAAGCTCATCAGCGAACTCGACGGTCTGTTCCCGCTGGCCAAGGGCGTCACCATCCAGTCCGAGTGCCCCATCGGCCTGATCGGCGACGACATCGAGGCGGTGGCCAAGAAATCCGCCAAGGAAATCGGCAAGGTCGTGGTGCCGGTGCGCTGCGAGGGCTTCCGGGGCGTCTCCCAATCCCTCGGTCATCACGTCGCCAACGACTCGCTGCGCGACTGGGTGCTCCATGGCCGCGATGACGACCAGAGCTTTGAAGCCACCCCCTACGACGTGGCCATCACCGGCGACTACAACATCGGCGGTGACGCCTGGAGTTCGCGGATTCTGCTGGAGGAAATCGGCTTGCGGGTGATCGCGCAGTGGTCGGGCGACGGCTCGATCCCGGAAATGCAGACCACCCGCCACGCCAAACTGAATCTGCTGCACTGCTATCGTTCGATGAACTACATCAGCCGGCACATGGAAGAGAAGTACGGCATTCCCTGGCTGGAATACAACTTCTTCGGGCCGACCAAGATCGCCGAAAGCCTGCGCAAGATCGCCGCGTTTTTCGACGACACGATCAAGGAAAACGCCGAGCGGGTCATCGCCAAGTACCAGCCGACCATGGACGCCATCGTCGCCAAGTACCGGCCCCGGCTGGAAGGCAAGCGAGTGCTGCTGTTCGTCGGCGGCCTGCGCCCCCGCCACGTCATCGGCGCTTATGAAGACCTCGGCATGGAAGTGATCGGCGCCGGCTACGAGTTCGCCCACAACGACGACTACGACCGTACTTTCAAGGAGTTGCAGGATGGCGCGCTGATCTACGACGACGCCACCAGCTTCGAACTGGAATCCTTCGTCGAACGCCTGAAGCCCGATTTGATCGGTTCCGGCATCAAGGAGAAGTACGTGTTCCACAAGATGGGTATTCCCTTCCGGCAGATGCACTCCTGGGATTATTCCGGCCCCTATCACGGCTACGACGGGTTCGCCATCTTCGCCCGCGACATGGACATGACCATCAACAATCCTTGCTGGCAGAAGCTGAAAGCGCCGTGGCAACGCGCCGGCGCGGAAACGCTGCAAGCTGTCGCCTGACTGCCTACAGGAGGAATCCGTCATGCAAAACGCCGACGCCATCAACCCTGGTTATCCGCTGTTCACCGACGAGGACTATCAAACCGCCTTCGCCCGCAAGCGGATATTCGAGGAAGCCCCTCCCACGGAAAAGCTGGAAGAAGTATTCCAGTGGACCACCACGGAAGAATACAAGCAGCTCAACTTTCAGCGCGAGGCGTTGACCATCAACCCCGCGAAAGCCTGTCAACCGCTGGGCGCGGTGTTGTGCGCGCTGGGTTTCTACAAGACCCTGCCCTACGTCCATGGCTCGCAAGGCTGCGTGGCCTACTTCCGCACCTATTTCAACCGGCATTTTCGGGAACCGATCGCCACCGTCTCCGACTCGATGACCGAGGACGCGGCGGTGTTCGGCGGGCAGAAGAATATGTTTGAGGGACTGGAAAACTCGCTGAAGCTGTACCAGCCGGAAATGATGGCGGTCTCCACCACCTGCATGGCCGAGGTAATCGGCGACGACCTCAACGCGTTCATCACCAACGCACGCAAGGACGGCCGAGTGCCGATGGACTTCCCCATTCCTTTCGCCCATACCCCCAGCTTCGTCGGCAGCCACACCACCGGCTGGGACAACATGGAGGAAGGGGTGCTGCGCTATTTCACCCTCAACGCGATGGAGGGCAAAACGGTCGGCGGCAACGGCAAGCTCAACATCGTCACCGGCTTCGAGACCTATCTCGGCAATTTCCGGGTCATCAAGCGGATGTTGAAGGAGATGGACGTCGATCACACCTTCCTGTCCGATCCCGAGGAAATTCTCGACACCCCGACCGACGGCGAATTCCGCATGTACGCGGGCGGCACCCGGATCGAGGAGGTCCAGGACGCGCCCAATGCCATCGACACCCTGCTGCTGCAACCCTGGCAATTGCCCAAGACCAAGAAGTTCGTGCAGGAAACCTGGAAGCAGCCGGCCAGCGCCATCACCATCCCGATGGGACTGAGCGGGACCGATGAATTCTTGATGAAGGTTTCGGAACTGACCGGCAAGCCGATCCCGGATTCCCTAACTCAGGAGCGGGGCCGGCTGGTGGACATGATGACCGATTCTCATTCCTGGCTGCACGGCAAGCGCTTCTCGGTGTTCGGCGATCCGGATTTCGTGACCGGCCTATGCCAGTTCCTGCTGGAACTGGGCGCCGAGCCGCTGCACGTGCTGTGTCACAACGGCAACAAGCGCTGGGCCAAGGACATCGCCAAGTTGCTGAAAAATTCGCCCTACGGCCAAGGCGCCGAAGTCCACGTCGGCAAGGATCTCTGGCATCTGCGTTCGCTGGTGTTCGCCGACAAGCCCGATTTCCTGATCGGCAATTCCTACGGCAAGTTCATCCAGCGCGACACCCTGCACAAGGGTCGGAAACACGAAGTGCCGCTGATCCGGTTCGGCTTCCCGCTGTTCGACCGCCACCACCTGCACCGCGATGCCACGCTCGGTTACGAGGGGGCCATGCACATTCTGAAGACCCTGGTGAACGCGGTGATGGAACGGCTGGATCAGGACACCATGACGATGGGCGAAACCGATTTCGCGTTCGATCTGATCCGCTGATCGTACACGAGGCGGGTTAGCGCGGCGTAACCCGCCATTCAGGGATTATCGATGCGTCGGGTTACGCGCTTCGCGCCAATCCGGCCTACCTCCGCAAATCGTCGGGAGAATGCAATGCCCACAGTCATGTTGCGAAACAACGCAGCCGGTCAACTGGTGTTCTATGTGACCAAGAAGGATCACGAGGAAACCGTGATCGCCTTGGAACATCTCGGCCCCGGCGTCTGGGGCGGCGAGATGCAATTGTCGGACGGCTCGCGGTTTTATCTCGAACCGCTCGATCAACCGCCCAAGTTGCCACTCACCGTGCGGGTCAAACGACTATGAATATCTCCGAATTGCTACAACTTCAATTCTGCCGGTCCGACGATTTACTGGGTTCCATTCGGGTGGCGTTCTGCTCGAATGATGGCGAGCGGCTGGATGGCCATTTCGGTTCTTGCCTCCAGTTCCTGATTTACCAGGTTGCGGAGCGCGAGGCGCGATTGATCGCGCTGCGCAAAGCCCCGGCCCCGGCTGGACCCATCAGGGGCGAGGAAAATATCGCGCTGCGGGTCACCCTGATCAGCGACTGCCATCTGCTGTACGTGCTCTCCATCGGCGGACCCGCCGCAGCGCGGGTAGTGAATCGCGGAGTGCATCCGCTCAAGCGCCCCCAGGCCGGCCCGGTCCAGGAACAGTTGGACGCGCTGCGGCAAGTGTTAGCCGACGGTCCGCCGCCCTGGCTGGCCCGGATCATCGCGGCGCCGATCACTGCCGAATTCGAGGCAACCGATTGAATCCTCCACTTGGAGTCATCGTCATGGCCAAAATAGGCTTGTTTTACGCCACCGACACCGGCAACACCCGCAAGGTGGCCAAGATGATCAAAAAGCAATTCGACGAGGACGAAGTCGAGTTATTCAACGTCAAGGGCGCCAGGGCGGAAGATCTGACCGCTTGCGATGCCTTGATCTTCGGCACGCCGACCTTGGGCGACGGCGAACTGCCGGAACCGTTGACCGAGTTTCTGCCGACTCTGGAAAGCGTGGATTTGAACGGCAAGACCGTCGCCCTGTTCGGTCTGGGCGATCAGGTGGGCTATCCCGATGAATTCGTCGATGCCTTGGGGATTTTGTACAAGAAGCTCAAGAAACTGGGCGCGCGACTGGTCGGAAACTGGTCAGCGGAGGGTTACGAGTTCACCAAATCCAAGGCGTTCCGCAACGGCGAGTTCGTCGGCCTGGTGCTCGATCAGGATAATCAGGCGGACCTGACCGACGAGCGTCTGGAAGAATGGCTGGAACTGGTCAAGCCCGAATTGTTGGGCGAGACGGTAGCGGGGTAAAAATCCCGGCCGCGCGACAACATTTTGACCACCTGCCAACCGTATCCCCTAACCTCCCGTCGCCCGTGATGGGCGGGAGGAATGCGAGGAATCCGCCTTGAAATCCAGCGATCTCGCTGCCCTGCTCGACGAACCGGCGTGCAGCCACAACCTGAAAAGCAAATCGGGTTGCGCCCGGCCCACGCCCGGCGCAACCGCTGGCGGCTGCACCTTCGACGGCGCACAAATCGCCCTGTTGCCCATCGCCGACGTCGCGCACATCGTGCATGGTCCGAGCGGTTGCGCCGGCAGTTCCTGGGACAATCGCGGCGCCCGTTCCAGCGGCCCGGCCCTGTTCAAGCTCGGTATGACCACCGATTTGAGCGAGCAGGACGTGATCATGGGGCGCGGCGAGAAGCGGCTGTTCCACGCCATCAAACAGGTCATCGACCGCTATTCCCCGGCGGCGGTATTCGTCTATAGCACCTGCGTCACCGCGTTGATCGGCGACGATCTGGAAGCAGTGTGCAAGGCGGCGACCGCGCGCTGGGGCGTGCCGGTGATTCCGGTGGATGCCGCCGGCTTCTACGGCAACAAGAATCTCGGCAACCGGCTGGCTGGAGAGGCGATGCTCAAGTATGTGGTGGGCGGGTGCGAACCGGAACCGCCGCCCGTCGACCCTGCCCGCCCTAGCTTGCGCGTCCACGACATCAACTTGATCGGCGAATACAACATCGCCGGGGAGTTGTGGCACACCCTGCCATTGTTTGACGAACTGGGCTTGCGGGTGTTGTGCGCCCTGTCCGGCGACGCCCGCTTCCGCGAAGTGCAGACCATGCACCGCGCCGAAGCGACCATGGTGGTCTGTTCCCGCGCCATGCTCAACGTCGCCCGCAAATTGCAGGAATCTTTCGGCATCCCCTGGTTTGAGGGCAGTTTCTATGGCGTCGGTGATGTTTCCAGCGCCTTGCGCGACTTCGCCCGCCTGCTCGACGATCCCGAACTCAGCGCCCGTACCGAGGCATTGATCGCCCGCGAGGAAGCCCGGCTGGCCGTGGAACTGGCGCCCTGGCGCGAACGGCTGCGCGGCAAGCGCGCGCTGCTCTATACCGGTGGGGTCAAGTCCTGGTCCATCGTCGCCGCCTTGCAGGATTTGGGTATGCACGTCGTGGCGACCGGCACCAAGAAATCCACCGAGGAAGACAAGGAACGAATCAAGGCGCTGATGGGCGAGGACGCCAAGATGATCGAAGACGGTAACGCGCGGCAGTTGCTGAATCTGGCCCGCGACTACCGGGCCGACATTCTGATCGCCGGCGGGCGCAACCTGTACACCGCGATCAAGGCGCGGCTGCCGTTTCTGGACGTCAATCAGGAACGGGAACACGGTTACGCCGGCTATCAGGGCATGGTGACGCTGGCGCGGCAACTGACCCGCGCCCTGGAAAATCCAGTCTGGGAAGCCGTGCGGCGGCCCGCGCCCTGGACGACGCTGCGGGAGGTGTGGCATGGCTAAAATACTGGGACGCAGCAAACCGCTGGCGGTCAGTCCCCTGAAAACCAGCCAGCCGCTCGGCGCGAGTCTGGCCGTGCTGGGTCTCAATCGCGCTATGCCGTTGCTGCACGGCGCGCAAGGTTGCGCCGCCTTCGCCAACGTATTCCTGGTACGGCATTTCCGAGAACCGATTCCGCTGCAAAGCACCGCGATGGATCAGGTCAGCAGCATCATGGGCGCGGACGACAATTTGATTGCGGCGTTGAAGACCATCGCCGAGAAAAACCGGCCAGCCGCTATCGGTCTCTTGACCACGGGTCTGTCGGAAGCGCAGGGAACCGACATTCAGCGCGTGCTCAAGGTCTTTCGCGCCCGACATCCCGAATTTCAGAGCGTGCGAATTGTGCCGGTCAACACCCCGGATTTTAGCGGCTGCCTGGAAAGCGGCTTCGCGGCGGCGGTGGAGGCCATGATCGATACCTGGGTTCTCCCCACCGACGAAGCGGGCACCACTCCAGGCCGCCGCACCCATCAAGTCAACGTGCTGTGCGGTTCGCTATTGACGCCCGGCGACCTGGAAAGCTTGCGCGAGCTCATCGAACGCTTTGGGCTGCATCCGGTGCTGGTGCCCGATCTCTCGGACTCGCTGGACGGCCATCTCGACGCCGAGGATTTCTCGCCGGTTACGATTGGCGGTACGCCGTTGTCCGCTTTCGCCACCTTGGGCGACGCCGCTGCCACCTTGGTGATCGGTCCATCGCTCTATTCCGCTGCCGAATTGTTGGAAAGCCGGACCGGCGTGCCGACCCACCGTTTCGACCATCTGTTCGGGCTGGACGCAAACGACCGGTTGACGATGACCTTGGCGGGCATCGCCGGTCGGGGCGTGCCGGCGCGGCTGGAGCGGCAGCGGGCGCAATTGCAGGATGCCCTGCTCGACACTCATTTCCTGCTGGGACAGGCACGAGTCGCTGTGGGTGCCGATCCCGACCTGCTGCACGCCTTCAGCGTGTTGCTGGCCGAAACCGGCGCAGAGGTGGTGGCGGCGGTGGCTTCCAGCCGGGCGGCAGTGCTGGCCCGGACGCCGCTGGCGCAAATCCGCATCGGCGATCTGGAGGATTTGGAGGATCTGGCGCGCGCACGAGGGGCGGAGCTGGTGATCAGCAATTCCCACGCCGCCGCAACGGCCGAGCGGCTGGGCGTGCCGTTGCTGCGCGCCGGCATTCCCCAATATGACCGCATCGGCGGCTACCAGAGTACCTGGATCGGTTACAGCGGTAGCCGGCAACTGCTGTTCGATTTGGCCAATGCGTTGCTGGAGCAGGCCGAACAGGGAGTCGCCCCCTATCACTCCGTCTACTCTCGCAAAGCCGATTACCGGCAGGAGGCGGGTCATGGCGCTGCGCAGGCATTGGCGAATTCTGGCCGGTGGCATTGAGAATCCACGCATGATTCCCACCGTAAAAGCCGCCTTCGCCACCAGTGACCGCCATCGGGTCGATCAACATTTTGGCGCCGCCAGCGCGCTGCTCATCTACGCTGTGACCGCCGAACAGGCGACCGTAATTGAATTCGCTCAGTTCGGCGACCTCGACCGCGATGGCCACGAGGACAAACTCGCCGCCAAGCTGGCGCTGTTGCAGGGTTGCGCGGTGGTTTACTGTCAAGCGGTCGGCGGCTCCGCCATTCAACAATTGTTGGCGGTCGGGGTTCAACCCCTCCGGGTGGACGCCGGCGCCGCTATCGCCCCTCTGCTCGCCGCTCTGCAGGCCGCCTTGCGCGGCGGCAGCGCACCCGCTTGGCTCAACCGGGCCATCGCCCGCCAGCGCCAGACCGAAAGCACCGACGCACGCTTCGTGGCGATGGAGGCGGAGGGCTGGCAGGAATAGGTCACGATTCTTCAGGGCTTCCGGTCTGGTCGCGCGTCCGCGCCGGGGCTATTTAAACCAGCGAGGTAAAACAGTATGGGCGCCGAACCTAACATCACCGGCATCACTCGCGGCGGCACTCCCTGGGTTCCCCAGTTCGTGACCGCGCTGAACGAGCAAAAATGCATCGGTTGCGGCCGTTGCTTCAAGGTCTGCCCGCGCGACGTGCTGACCATCGTGCAGCGGGCCGTCGACGATGTTGATCTGGACGACGATGACGACGACGATGACGATGACAGCGACAACTCCTTTATGACGCTCTCGAATGCTATGGATTGCATCGGTTGCGAAGCGTGCTCGCGGGTCTGTCCCAAGGCGTGTTTTACTCACGAGGCGCTGCCGTTGGCGACGTAAAGGATCACCGTTCTGGCGCGGGATCAGTCCGATCACGGGTTTGCTGGTCCCCCGCGCCGGTCACTGCGCGTTTCCAGTTTCCATGAGAGGCGGAGCCGCCCAAACCGGGTCGGCCAGCGCGTCTTCCGGCACTTGAAACACCCGCTGGCCGAAGAGAACGTGATAGTGGGTCGTCTCCGGCCCGCGAATCACCGCGATGATCGCGCCGACCGCGCCGGTCGCACCCACGACCTCACCACCGACCGCCAGCGCCCGTTTGGCGGTTACGCGGTCGCCGCGTTCGAAGCGGTTGGGAATCCAGTGAGCGTCCGCCGCGATCAGTTCATTTTCCCGACAGCCAACGATGCGGTTGCCAGCTTCGAGAAAATGTACCGTGTAAATGATCTGGTCTTGCAGGAAAACCCCGATATGCCGAACGTAACCGACGCTCCCCCGTCGTACCAGGAGCGCGCCGGTCGGCTGACCGGGATAGGTGCCGTCGTTGCGGATGTTGCGGATCACCCGCACCGCATCGTCGCAGGCAAAGCGCGGTTCCAGCATCACGCCGGACGTCCAATGTCGGCCAGAGGGATGCGCACTTCGCGCGGCTGGGCTGGCCGATGGAAGACCTTAAACACTTTTTCGGTCCGGGCATCAGAGTCCACGAAATCCCGATAAGCGCGGTGCAAACACCGGGCGTAATCGGCCCGATCCAAGGCGTTCGTTTGCTGCAAATAGTCGTGGAAGCGTTGCAGGATGTGCAGGCGCTTGACTTCCACCACTTGAAGGTCGAAGGCAATCTCAAAGTAGTCCAGGAAATCCTCGGCCGAGGTCATCTCGGAGAGTTCCTGTTGCAGGTTCGTCGTGGTCATGGGGAAGCCTCGGCAGGTTGGATGGATTCGAAACAGGCAATAGATTGGCGGTTCGGCCCATTGCCGAGATCGCGGTGGAACGCCTCCAGTTCGGGGATCTCGGGCAGGCGCTTGACTTGGCCAACGAAGGCGCGGATGCGCTGGAGTAACGCGCTGGCTTGATGGTCGCTGAGGATGATGCCGAGATCGCGATAGACCTTCAGCACCGCATGAGTGCCGGAGTGCTTGCCGAGCACCAGCCGGTGGCTGCGGCCGAGTTCCGCCGGGTCCACGCCCTGATAGTTGAGCGGATGCTTGAGCAGACCGTCCACGTGAATGCCGGCCTCGTGGGTGAAAGCGCCTTCGCCAACCAGGCTCTTGTGCCAGGACAGCGGCCGGTTGGCGGCATCGGCGACCCGTTGCGACAACGCCGGGAACCGCGAGAGATCGACCTCGACCCGGAAGCCATACAGCTTGCGCAAGCCCATCACCACCTCTTCCAGCGCGGCATTGCCGGCCCGCTCGCCCAAGCCGTTGACCGTGGTGTTGACGTGGGTCGCGCCGCCCAGCGCGGCGGCGAGGGTATTGGCGGTGGCCAAACCCAGATCGTCGTGGGCGTGCATTTCCAGTTCGAGGTCTACCGCCGCCCGCAGACGTTGAAAAAGCGCCTGCGTACCGAACGGTTCCAGGATCCCCAAGGTGTCGGCGAAGCGAAACCGCCGCGCCCCGACGATCTGGGCGGTCTCGGCGGCGCGCAACAAAAAATCGTGATCGGCCCGCGAGGCATCCTCGCCACCGACGATGACGTCCAACCCCAAGTCCCGCGCCATTGGAACGCAACGGCGGATGGCGGCCAGCGCCTGTTCGCGAGTCCAGCCCAACTTGTGCCGGAGTTGCTGGTCGGACAGCGGTATCGACAAATCCACGCATCGCACCCCGAGATCGCCACACAGCCGCAGATCCGGTTCGCGCATCCGGCTCCACACCAGCAACCGGGCGTTCAGATTCAGCGCGACAAGATCGCGGATGCTGTCCCGCTCTTCCGCCCCCATCGCCGGAATGCCGATTTCCAGTTCCGGCACGCCCAGCGCCACCAATCCGCGGGCGATGACCCGCTTCTCGTCCTGGGTGAAGGCCACGCCCGCCGACTGTTCGCCGTCGCGCAGAGTGGTGTCGTCGATCACGATGGCGCGGGAAGCGGTCATGGCAACGGTCTCTCCAAGGGAAGTCCACTTGGAATTAGCAACCTACGTGCCGATATCGAAGCGTTTTTAAAACAGTGAGTTACGTGGATGGTTCCAGAGGGGGCGCGGGGTTTCGCACAGCCCGGCAGTGTGATTGTTAGGAAGCCGACAAGGAAAACAACTTTAAAGATGCTCAGGGCCCAGTGCCGTAGCGTCGAGTGTTTCGACGCCATACGGGGCGGGAGTGGTTCGGCAGTCACCAGAACCCTACCCATCGCCGAGGTCGCGGAGGGAACCGTCCGAGTCCAAAGCGCGCAGGCCAGCGCCATCGGCAACCCACGGAGGACTACACTCCGGCGAATCGGCGAATCGGCGGTTTCCCGAGCAGAATTTTCATCATCGGGTTACCTACCTTGCCCTCCATCGGCCAGGGGACGCGCCGCCCCTCGGATAGCGTACCTGTCCCGGCTCTCGTGCAGGATCAGCTTCAGCCGGGTGGGGCTGAGCATAAGTCCCGGAGACCCGGATCGAGCCATAACTTTTGAGCTTCCCTTCAATAAGCGTCGGCGTCACGAAAGCCGGTATAGGTGCTGGAGGACAGTCCCAGGGTTAGAGCGTCTCGCTGAATGCGCCGGGACAACCGCGAATCTTTTAAGAGGCAGGCGATCCCGCGAGACGTCGCCCGCCTGCTTTTTCAGACCCGCCTCTTCAGCGTCATCTTGAGATAGCCCGTTGTCGGGGTCGTGGACGGTTCCGGCGTTTTCGGTTCCGATGCGGGCGACGTCGCCGGGGACGCGGGCGGTTTTGGGCGGGGCATCCTGGCGATTACCTGCTGCTCGGGCGTGATTTCCCCGGCCGGTTGCCCGTCCAAGCCGTAGCGGGGACCGCCCCGCGCCAGCCCCTTCCGGTAGGCCGGCGATCCTGTGTAGACCTTCAGCGCCCGGCGGATTTGAGTGCGAGTCAGGTCGGCCAGGGCTGGATGGACGCCGGCCAGCGCCAGCAGTTCCTCGCCCAGGCCGATCTTCAGCGGCTTGGGGGCCGACCGACTGAAACAGGCCGGGAAAGCGGCGCATAGCCGGTCGAGAATGGAGTTCGTATTATCGGGCATGGCAAGTGGATTGCTCGCGCGGCTGGAGAATTTCCAAGTCGTCATGATACCCGACCGCACGCCCGAACAGAGCACGGGCGTTGATCGTCTCGCGTCTTCACAGCGAATTTCCGTGGTTTACATTGAAGACCACTGGTTTGGTTTGGCTGGGCTGCCATGGATTGCGCCGGGGCGAGCACGGGGCGATGAACCGCGCGGCGTCGGTATCTCGCCCGTCGCCACGCCCATGGCGCGCAAGCCCTTGCCGCCCAGAGAATCCAGCCCAGGCGTCCGCAAGTGCAAACACGCCAATGGCAGAATTTCCTATCAAACTTCTCCCTACGCGGACTCGGTGGAAATCGAATACCGTTATACAAATTACCAATAGGTTTTATTATGGCTAGTTCGGAGGAACACCAACGGTTCGATCAGCCCGGCCGCCAGTCCTTGCCGTCCCCGGACCGCCCGTTCGATCCGGTGGTAGAAAAAGGACAGGATCACCGCCCACAGGATGGCCGAGAGAAAGGGGCGCAGGATGGCGAAACAGCCCATCATCAAAACGGTGACCAGGGCGATACCCGCCAATCGGTCGATATGGTTCTGGCTCAGCGCTGAGGTAAGGCCAGGAAACGATGCCATTGAATAGCGTGAATAGCGGTTCCGTATTGACCGTTGCTACGTCTGGATTTCCACTACCTGAACCGCGACCTGCATCCGGGGCGACTGAGGCGTGGCGGCGAGAAACGAGCCGGATACGGGAGGTATCAATTCGGGATGCCGACTCACGGCCACGGCGATGTGGTCGTTGCCGACCACTTGACCGGAGGTGGGATCGAATCCCTTCCAGCCGGCGCCGGGTAGATAAACTTCCGCCCACGCATGCGTGGCGCCCTGGCCCTGCGTAACGGGGGTCGAGCACAGGTAGCCGCTGACAAAACGCGCCGCCAGGCCCAGGTTGCGGCAGGCTTCGATGAACAAGGTCGCCGAATCCCGGCAGGAGCCGCTGCGGTGGGCCAAGGTGGTCGCCGGAGTTTGGACCCCCGCTTGTTCCCGTTGCTGATAGGCGAAGTCGCGGGCAATGGCTTTATTGATCGTATCGAGCAGGACGTATGTCTCCACCACTTGGCCAGGCTGCCAAAAGGGTCGCAACCAGGCGCTGAGCAACGGTTGGTCCGAGACAAAGACCGGCAGGAGATAAGGCCCCAGGTCGACACGCTCGGCCGCCTCGTACTGAAAAGGGTAAAACACGGCAAAATCCGCCACCAGAAAGTCCAGGGGCTGGTCATCATAGTGCTGGAGCACGAGGCGGCTGACCATCGAGAGCCGGTTACTGGGCTCGACAAAGCGCGCCCACGCCACGGAATTGCCGTACACGTCACGCTGCCATTGCAGATGGTGGGCAGGGGAAATGGCCAGGTCGGCCGATTCGATGCGGAGGTCGTGCCCTTCGCGGGGACGCAACAGCAATTTATGTGGCAGCAGGGTTACGGTTTCAGAATATTCATACGTGGTTTGATGTTCTATTTGCAGGCGGCGCATCGGAATGGTTGCCTCTGGCAATACGACCGGTATCGCGGGATCTTCCTAACCCATTGCAGGCTCCTGTCAAGAGGTGCTCAAGAAATACATATTGCGGCTATGCGATGGGCTGGCCGGACGTCCGGCCAGCCCATCAAGATTCCGCCCAAGCTCGGCGGTGGCTCGCTTTAAAGGGCGTCCTTAATGTCTTCCTTCAGATCACCGTAGCCCGCTTGGACTTTGCCCTCGGTGTTTTGAATCTTCCCTTCTTGTTCCAAGTCCTTGTTGCCAACTATTTTGCCAGCGATTTCCTTGACTTTGCCTTTCGCTTCTTCGATCCGGCCTTTGACTTGATCTTTGTTCATGATGATCTCCTGATAATGACTGTTGACGATGGTCCGGAGCGCCGTACTCAGTTTCCAACGGCTCACTGCAAAAGATAACCATAAAACCCGATGCGGTCTGTACGGTAGCACACATAGTGATTGGGGCGTAACCTGGCAAACCCACCATCAACTTGCTGAAAAATAACAAGGTGATTATTTTAAGCCTTGAAACTTGGCCGCTTTTGGCCTTTGCAACCTCCTGCTTTGCAACCTCCTGCTTTGTAAGCCGGAGGACTCCACTGGATGACCTTGGGGATTTTTGGTTAACGAGGTGGAAGATAGGAACTTTGGGTATCACCGACCGTAGTCTTATGTGTGTTACCGTACCGACGACGCTTGGCTTTTTCAATAAGCTGTTTCTAAGGTTTCGATACGGGGTAAAAAGGGTGGTTCATTGTGCACCTCGATATCATAGCATCGCAGCCTGAATGCATTGAATCCCCATTTCAACCACCATCCCCGATCACTCCCTCATTCATCACACAAAGGAAGAACGAATGAACAAGCTCAACCTAACCGTCATCGCCACCGCCATCGGCCTCGTTTTCAGCGCTGGCGTGATGGCGCAGAGCATGTCGAAGGACGCCTACAAGGCCGCCGAGGACCGTATCACGGCCGAGTACGCGACCGACAAGGCAAAGTGCGACTCGCTGTCCGGTAACACGAAGGATATCTGCATCGCCGAGGCCAAGGGCAAAGAGAATGTCGCCAAGGCCGAGCTTGAAGTCCGTTACGAACCCACCGCAAAGAACCGCTACAATGCGCTCGTTGCCAAAGCGGAAGCAGATTACGCGGTAGCTAATGAAAAATGTGATGACAAGGCCGGTAATGATAAAGACATCTGTGTGAAGGAAGCGAAAGCGGTGGAGACCCGCGTCAAGGCCGACGCCGAGGCGCAGATGAAGACCTCGGAGGCGAACAAGGCGGCCGGCGAGAAGTCTGCCGAAGCGAGTAAGAAGGCGAGAGCAGAAGGCGCTGAAGCGCGCCAGGAAGCGACAACCGAAAAGGTTGATGCGAATTATGCGGTGGCGAAGGAAAAGTGTGACTCCTTGGCGAGTGGCGCCAAGGAGACTTGCCTGAACGAAGCCAAAGCAAAATTCGGCAAGTAGCCGACTGCTCTCGAACGGATGGGTAGATCATACCCATCCTAATTTTGACAGAGGGATAATCCAGTGAAAGCGAGACCAAGATTTGCGGGCAGTTCGGTGGCCTTAGCCGTGTTGATCGGCTTGGGTGGTTGTAGTGGGATGTCAAGACAAGACCAGAATACCGCGGTCGGCGCCGGCATCGGTGGCGTTGCAGGCGCCGTCCTGACGGATGGTAGCGCTATTGGAACGGTCGGCGGGGCCGTGGTCGGTGGTGTCATTGGCCACGAGATCAACACAGACGATGATAGGAATGGAAATAGAGACAGAAATAGAGATAGGGATAGATATAGGGACAGAGACGGCAATTAGAAACAGAGACGGGTTGCGGGTAACCTGCGCGAAAGCTGGGAGGCGACCACGGCAAGAACTTCGTGACCGTGGTCGATGTTGTGGGCGGGATGCACTCCGGCGAAACGGCTATTCTCTTCAGGTATGCGAAAAAAGTTGGCAACTTTCTACGCTGTATTCAGAAACTGGGGATCGGTTTTGATGAACACTCGAATCTAACGTAAACAAATCATTTTGCCGTTTCTATCCATAAATACTGGTTGTCAGATCCTATTGGATTCCTCTGCCACCCAGCGCCTCAATGCGAGGCCCGAAGTTACCCGAAAGGGTAGCGCAGTCCACTCCGGTCGAGTCAAGGGTTTTCGCCCGCGAGCCGGCGGCGGCGTGGCGGTTCTGGTAGCAGCGCGGGATTCGCAAGCCATTGCCCCGGCCAGATAACACAGTGATGCGGCCAGACACCATGAACGCTATTGCCCTTCCCAACCGAAGCCACTATGAACGCTCAATCCGAGTCCACCGCAAACCCCGAACTAACATCGGACACCACTTCTCCTCCGCGCACGGCCCGCACCGCCGTGGACGCACAAGGTTTGGCGCTGGTTCTCCTGGCCACGATCGCCGTGGTATTCGCGCTGGAGTGGGCGCAGAGCTTTTTCATCCCCCTGTTGCTCGGGATCCTCTTGGCCTACACGCTGAACCCCGTCGTCGCGTGGTTGGAACGGATCAAGATTCATCGGGTGGCGGGCGCCAGCCTGGTGATCGTGGCCGTCGTGGGTGCGCTCGGGTTCGGGACCTACTCGTTGCGCGGGCAGATGCAGACGATCGTCGAGCAGTTGCCCGAAGCCGCACGCCAGTTGTCCATAGGTCTCGCCAGACTGGGGAAGGGCCAGATCGATGCGATGCAGAAAGTACAAACCGCCGCGAGCCAGCTTGAACAGGCGGCCAGCCAAGCGACCGGTATTGCCTCTACGCCCAAAAAACCCGCGACGCGCGTCGTCATCGACGATCCATCCGCCTTCAAAATCGGTAACTTCCTCTGGGCCGGTTCCATGGGAGCTGTAGGCTATATCGTTCAGGCAACCATGGTGCTCTTTCTGGTTTTCTTTCTCTTGCTGTCTGGCGATACCTACAAACGCAAGCTGGTACGACTCACCGGACCGTCGCTATCGAGCAAGAAGATCACGGTGCAAATTCTCGGCGATATCAACCACTCCATCCAACGCTACATGTTCATGCTGTTGATCACCAACGTGCTTGTGGCGCTGCTCGCCTGGATGGCGTTCCGCTGGATCGGCCTGGACAACGCGGGCGCGTGGGCCGTCGCCGCGGGCATGCTGCATATCATCCCTTATCTGGGTCCAGGCCTCACCGCCATCGCCACCGGGATGGTGGCCTTCATGCAGTTCGATTCGTTTACCAGGGCTCTGTCGGTCTCTGGCGCATGGCTGGTGATCGCTATCTTCGTCGGCACCTTCGTCACCACCTGGATGACCGGGAGAATCGCTCGAATGAATTCGGCGGCCGTTTTCATCTCGCTGCTGTTCTGGGGTTGGCTCTGGGGCGTCTGGGGCATGTTGCTCAGTGTGCCGATCATCGTCATCATCAAGGTTGTATCCGAGCATGTTGAATCCTTGCAGCCCGTGGCGGAGTTGCTGGGAGAGTAGCAGGAGATTTCCGAGTTCAAGGCGAGCAACACAACCCTCTTTGGGCTTCTCCAGTCATCTATTCTCGGTATGCCATCATTGATCGTAACAATATCAGGACTTTCGCTTAGGGTTTTATAAACTCGATTTTCTGATATAAAAACTAAATGAAAATTACCAAGCAATGTTATGTGGAGTACATCATCAGTACTCCGATCAACTATACCTGTACTAATCTGGCTGATCATTTGGATGATATCAGTCATGATGCGATTAATGATTATTTGCGGCGTGAAAAACACACGGCGCACACGTTATGAGAATTAGCACAACCATTGATCGACAACAGCAGCGAAGCCTACCTCGTTGTGGATGACAGTATTCAGGATAAAAGCTATTCCAAAAAAATTGAAATGGTGAAGCGCCAATTATAGTGGAAATGCGCATGGCTTAGTGAAAGGGATCGGAATTATTAATCTAGTCTATGTGCATCATGGGGATTATCATCCGCTAGATTTTCGTGTCTATGCCCCGGCGGATGACGGCAAAACAAAAAATGACTACTTCCGGGGCATGCTTCGCCAACCATTTGAAGAAAAAGGCATTCAAGCGCAAACGATCCTGTTCGATAACGGGTATGCCGCCGCAGAAAATCTCAAGTTTATTCATCGACTGGGCAAGCTTTTTGTGACCAACTTGAAAGAAAATCGCTTCGTCAGCCTCGGTCAAGAGCAAGGTTACATTAATTTGCAACAGATCGAATGGACTCCCGAACCACTCCAGTATGGCATCGCTGTTAAAATCGAGGAAGTCCCATTTAAAGTGCAGCTTTTCAAGGTGGTCGCCACGAACGGCGACATTGAATGGGTGATCACGAATCGCGCCCCAGGTTAGATCGACACGCCGGTTGTTCAAAACGTGGACAAGGTGCGTTGGTTCATCGAACAACTGCATCGAGAACTGAAACAACTGACCGGAATCGAACGGTGCCAGTGCCGCAAGCAACGCGCGCAACGCAATCATTTTTCCTGTTGCTATCACACCTGGTTTTCACTGAAGGTCGTGGCTAAAAAGATCGGGAAAACGCTTTACCAAGTCAAGCATAACTTAATGGAGCGATTATCTGCGTAATGAGCTACGAAACCCACGTATTCCCGCTTATCTGCCTGCCTGAGCGAAAGTCCTGGTTATTGAAAAAGATTCGCTTAACTTGATGGCAGTGACGCCGGAGCGTGGGAGCCAGACTCTACCTGTCGGAGTTCATGCGTCAATCCACTAGACTCGGCGCGGGCGGCGGAATTACGGGACCGGCTGCTGACCGTCGGGGTGCCGATCCGAGGGGGCCGCAGGGTTGCTGGCTGTTTCCATGCCCGGTTGTGGCGAAAAGCAGCCAGAGAATGATTACAACAGGTGGGCACCGAGACTCGGAGGGGAGCGCGAAATCCGAGGCTTCCATGCCCTGGGGCCCGGCGCTTTCTTGTAACGCCCTCAATCCTCTTCGCAAAGCTGGATGTACCAGTTCTCGCCACCCAGCCGAACCCATTCCGGCCGCTGGTAAATAAAACCCTTGCCGATCAGGTTGCTGGCGTCGAAGTACGGCGAGAACCCCAGCGGCCCCGAGTTGCCGTCGATGGTCAAAATCTCGTATTGACCCTTGCCGACCTCGCGCACGTCGCGGATGAAGCCGATGTGGTTGTTGGGCTTGAGGCGATTGTACATGTCGCCGGGGCGGGGGCGATACTTGCGCTGGTAAACCCCGTAGGCTTCGTAGCAGCCGCCCGAGGGCTTCATAAAGCGGCCGACCGATCCCATGGCGCCAAGTTCGCCGGCCGTGCCCACGCGCGGCAACGGCGACATGCCGCCCTTCACCAAGCACCAATGCACGAAATAGCTGCACCAACTCACTTGCAGCGCCGCTGCCTTGGTGTACGGCTTGCCGGTTGAGACTTGAAAGTACTCGAGGATGCGCTGCTCGTGCTGGGCCCAATGCACGGGTTTTGCCGCTTCCTGATAGGCGGTGTACAAAACGGTGTCTCGATAACTCATGGTCGTTCCTCTTGGCGTTCGTTGACGAATTCACGGCGCGCGCCAGACGCGCGCCCTCCACCGGGGATATCCGATGCGGTTGGATCAAGCGCCGTGGTCCAGAGTGGCTTATCCATCCGCAACGGGGGAATCCCGCGCCGACGGGACGGAGCGCGCGGGGGAACGGATCGGGCCGGCGGCGAGACTATAATACTCAAGATGACTCTTCATCCGGGAAGCTCGGCGATGTCAAACTGGCGCTTGAACTGGAACGTCATCCGTCCCGATCTGGTGATCGGGAGCGGTCCGCGCGACGCGAGCGATTTGGACGTGCTCCAAACGGAAGCCCGCGTGTCTGCCCTGCTGTCGCTGCAACACGACGAGTGCCTAGAAAAGCAGATGATCGACTATCCGGCTCACGTCCAGCACGGCCGCGCGCTCGGATTGACCATGGCGCGCGTTCCGTTGCGCGATTTCGATCCCGACGACCAACGGCATGGTCTGCCGGCGGCGGTGCGCAGCTTGCACCATCTGCTGAGCCAGGGCCACCGGGTCTACGTGCATTGCACCGCAGGCATCAATCGCGCACCGCTGGTGGTGGCGGCCTATCTGATGCTGATCGAGGGGCTGGACCTGGAAGAAACCCGGACTCTCCTCGAGCGCGCCCGGCCAGGCGTTTTCCCCAACTGGGCGGCTTACTTCGGCTGCCTTGAGGATTTGACGGCGCGGCACGCGGAGCGCATCCGCCAGCGCGCCTTGGAACTGGGTCGGGATTCCGCGTCGCCGGAGGCGTCTGAGTGCTGGCGGCAAGCGGAACGGGAGATTTGGCGGGAGGTGCTCGCCGCCGAGTAGACTCGCGCCAACCCCCACCCGTGCAAGCGGGAACCCAAATCGCAAACCGTTATCCAGACGCCCCGCGCCCTTGGCGCCGCCAGGGGATGAACCGTGACCTGGCGCGAAACCACCCGAGGAAGCTTTCCATAAAGAATCGCGATACCCAGTTTCGCAATCCCAAACGCGTGCGCCTCACCATCACCTGTATCTATCTCGACAGTAAGTATCCCCCGGCAGAGCCGGGGGCTTTAATTGGGGAGCGCCTCAAAGGCGCCTTAAAACCGTGAGCCGCCCAAGGCGGCAGGGCTGCGTGGATAACATCATGTTCAGCAACAATTCTTCAGCTACTCCAAATCTACTCCACTGAGAAATCACTAAGATTCAGTGACATGAATAATGGTCCGCGACTCACATCAACGTCCGCTGCGCTGCGCGGCAAACTCGACTCCCGTAAAGGTCAAACCTTGTTGAGTCCCCCGGCAGAGCCGGGGGTTTACCCAATGTAATTATTTCGAGAGAGACGATCTGGGCGTTATCGCCAAGGCGCGCGTCCTGCTGGAAGAGCACAATCTTCAACTGGGCGTTTGGCCCGACAACGGATGGAAGAACGCCTTCAACACCCTGGCTTACGATCCCGATCCCGTACCGATTGATGATCAAGCCTACAAGGCGTTGCGAGTAGCGATCGACCAGAAGATCCGGCAGGGCGACTGCACCTTCGTCATCCCGCTGCCCATCGTCTTCTGCCAGTTCAAACATCCGGGCCATGGCATCGTGCCGCCCGCGATGAAGAAATTCACCCCGGCGTGTCTGATCTCGCCCACGCCCAATAAGGACAGGGCAGCGAGTTTATGGGGTTCAAATTGTCCATCACCAGGATCACTTTTTCGGCGTGGGGATAGCGGACCTCCAGCAGGTTGCGGACCTCCTGGGCAAAGTCCACGGCGGTGCGCTGTTCGGTGACGGCGACGTGGCGCTGCCCGACCCACGGTTCGTAGGTCAGAAACAGGTTGGCGGTCCCCCGGCGTTCGCGTTCGTAGCTCACCCGTTCGGACTGACCCGGTTGGGCCGGGATCGGGATGCGGTTCTCGGCCCGGACTGATCGACGCGACCACGTCCAGTTCGACCAGCCGCCGCAGGGTCCAGGTCGCCCGTCCTGCCGGGGGGGCGCCACAGGGCAGCGGCACGGTCGGGCTCCAGGTTGGAGGGACCCTTCCAGGAAAACCCGTGCGCCGCTTGAAGTCAACTCGGCTCGGGCGAAACGCTAGCGGGCTGACGCAAAAGTTTTGATCGGTTCGCGTTCCCACGCTCCAGCGGCCCGCGACGCCGGAGCGTCGCCTGGGACGGGGTTTCCACGCTGGAGCGTGAGCCAGACCAACGGGTCGCCCGCCCGCTGGCGGTGGCATCGGCATCGGGCGCTCTGGGCCGCTACCCGGTGATTGACGCGCGCGCCAGCCAGTCGGCGAATCGCTCGGCCGGCATCGGGGGAGCGAACAAATAACCTTGCGCCCAATCGCAGCCCTGATCGAGCAGGATGCGTCGCTGTTCCTCGGTTTCCACCCCTTCGGCCACGACCTTCAGTCCCAGGCCGTGACCCAGAGCGACGATGGTGGCGGCGAGGATGCGGTCGTCGGGATCGGTGACGAGGTTTTGCACGAAGTTTTGGTCGATCTTCAGCGCGGTGAGCGGCAACCGCTTGAGATAACCCAGGTTGGAGTAGCCGGCGCCAAAATCGTCGATGGCCAGGCCCAAGCCCAGGCGGCGCAGCGCCAGAAATGTTTCCGCCGTCCGCGCTCCGGCTTCGAGCAAAATGGATTCGGTCAGTTCCAGCTCCAGCGTCTGGGCAGGGAGACCATGGATCGCCAGCAACCGTTCGATGCGTTCGATGAAGCTCGGATCGCGGAAATGGCGGGCCGCCAGATTCACCGCCATGGTCAGCGGCGGCAGGCCCGCGCCACGCCAGACCGCGAGTTGCCGGCACGCCTCCGCCAGCATCCAGTCGCCCAGATCGACGACGAGATCGCTGGCTTCGGCCACCGGGATGAAGCGCTCCGGCGGAATCAGCCCGTGATCGGGATGCAGCCAACGCACCAACGCCTCGGCTCCGACTGGCCGCCCGTCGTCCAACCGTACCTTGGGCTGAAAATAGGCGCGCAGTTGTCCGCTGCCGATGGCCTTGCGCAACTGCGATTCCAGCACCAAGCGCTCGAAGGTGGCGACGTTCATCTCCCGGGCATAGAACGCCCAAGTGTTGCGCCCCTCGTGCTTAGCCCGGTACAGGGCGGCGTCGGCATTCTTCAACAATTCGCCGAAGGTCGCGCCGTCGTGGGGATAAAGGGCGACGCCGACCGAGACGGTCACTCGCAGGCTGTGGCCGGCTACGATGAACGGCTGGTCGAACGCGGCCACCACCTTGCTCGCCAGCCGCGAGGCGCCCGGCTGGCCGGTGTCCGGCAACAGCAACACGAACTCATCGCCGCCCAACCGGCAGATCGTATCGGTTTCCCGCATCAATTCCCGGAGCCGCGCCGCAGCCTGCACCAGCAGGGCGTCTCCCTCGGCGTGGCCGAGCGAGTCGTTGACCTCCTTAAACCGGTCCAGGTCGAGGAACAGCACCGCCAATTCCTCGCGCCGCCGGTCCGCCAGCGCCAGCGCCAGTTCCGCCCGCTGGGTCAGCAACGCCCGGTTGGGCAGATCGGTCAGCGCATCGTAGTAGGCCAGATGCTCGATGCGTTGCTCGGTTTCCTTCTGATGGGTGATGTCGGTAGCGACGATCAGGTAGTGAGCGAGCTGGTTGGCCGCGTCCCGCACCTCGCAGAACGTGACCAGCGCCAGGAATAGGCCGCCGTCCTTGCTCCGGCTCCAGAATTCACCCTGCCAGACGCCATCCCGCGCCACGGTTCGCCAGATCGCGTCGTAATAGGTTTCCGACTGGCGGTCGGATTGCAGCATTCGCAACGACTGGCCCCGCACCTCGGCCTCGGCGTAGCCCGTCATGGCGATACAGGCTGGATTGATGGCCACGATGTTCCCGTCGATGTCGGTCACCACGATGGCTTCACGCGCCGCCTCGAACACGGCCGCCGCCAACCGCTGGCGCTCCTCCGCGCGCCGGCGCTCGGTGACGTCCCGGAACTCCGCCACCCGAACGATCCGGCCCCGGTAGGGAATGCTCTTGCCCCGGATCTCCAGCGGATAGACCGCGCCATCCCGGCGCAGACCTTCCACCTCGTAGGTTTTGGCGTAGCCGTCGCGGATGTTCCGCGTCACCAGATCCCGCCATTGCGGCGCGATCAGCAGCAACCCGTTCATGCCGATCAGTTCATCGAGCGGAAATCCGGTCATGTCGGCCAAGCCCTGATTGCATTCCAGGATCACGCCCTGGTCGTGAATGCCGATGCCGCCAAAGGACGCTTCGTGCAGGACGCGGAATCGCTCCTCGCTTTCCCGCAACGCCTGTTCCGCCGCCTTGCGTTCGGCGATGTCGCGCACGCCGATGATGAACCGTTCCTGGCCGTCGATGACGGCGAAGCGGACGCTGACCTCGGCCCAAAATATTGCGCCAGCATGGGTCCTGGCGATCCACTCGAAGGTTTGTGGACCTTCCCGCCGGGCCTTGCACAGCCATGCCAGCGCTTCGGCCTGGGAGTAGGGAGGCGTTCCCGGACTGAACTGGCCAGCTTCGAGCGCGAGCGCCTCGGCGCGGGTATAGCCGTACAGTTCGGTCATGCGGCGGTTGATGTCGAGAATCCGTCCCGTGTTGGCGTCGTCCACGAACACCGCGTCGTTGAGGGCATCCAGCACGGCGCGGGTGTATTCCTGACTGGCGCGCAGCTCGGCGGTTCGCGCCGCCACCCGCGCTTCCGCCCGTCGTTGTTGGGAAACCACGGTGAACAGATACAGGGTCGCCAGCACGGTCAGCAGTCCGCCAGTGGCCGGAACCCATCGATGCGACTGCTCGGCGTGGTTGGCGACGAACGCCGCATTCGGCTGGATCTCGATCCGCCACGTCCGATCGGCCAGCGGAAAATCCTGATGGTATCGCAACGACGCTTTGGCGACCGGCCGCGAGGAATCCAGTCGCGGAACCCAATCGTAAAGCGACTGGCGCTCGCCTTCCGCCGACAAGTCGATCAAGTGCAGAACCAATCCTTGCGGCGCGGTGTCCTTCAACGCGTTTTCCACCACCGCGCCGACCTGGATCACCCCCAGCACGAAACCTTTCAGCCGCTGTCGGCGTTCCTCCACGTCGCGGGCGGTTATTCCCGCGTAGACCGGCGCGAACGCCAGCACCGAAAACTGCTGGCCGGACTCCTGCTGCACCAGGATGTACCGCGCGCTGAGTGTGACCTGGCTGCTGTCCCATGCTCGCGTCAGCACCGCGCCCCGCGCTGGGTGGATCGAGGGAGGGGCGTATCCCAGCGCCTTCTCGTTGCTGGCGTAGGGTTCCAGATAATAAACGGGGAAATACTCGTCGCGTTCGGCGGCTGGGACCATCGCCCCGTCGCCATCCAGTTCGGTGAATCGGAAATCCGCCAACCCGTCCCGCCGCGCGGCGGCCTCGAATTCGGCCCGTTGCTCCCGGGGCACGCGCGGCAGCCACTCGATGGCCTGAAAACCGCCATAGTCCAGAATCGGGGTTACAAATTGGTGGAACTCTTCCCGGGCGACCGCTTCGGAACCGTCGAAGAAGCGCCTGACGGCATCGAGATCGCGCAGGTTGTCCCTGAATTTTTCGATGACCAGCCCGGCTCGTTGCGCCGCGATCAGTTGAAACCGACGTTCCAGCCCTTCCTGATTCTCCTGGCGCAGATCCAGAAAAAGACCGCCGGTCAGGGTCAAACCGATCAGGGCGGTCAGGGTCGCGGTTCCCCAGGCCGTCGCGTCGCCGGGCGCGGTCTCGCCAGGATCGGGCCGGTTGAAGAGATAGGCCCCGCCGAGCAGCAGCGTCAGGGCGATCAGCCCGAGAACCCCGATCAGGGCGTGGCCCGTGTTGCGCGCCGTCGCGGAGATTTCCTGCCGGATGGGGGTACGAACCAGCACGGCGGGTTGGCCCGCCAAATCGGCCAGCGTTTCGTACATGAACAGCACGCCATGCGGTCCCGGCCGTAAAACGGCCGCGCCAGGCGGCGAGGCGCGCAGGTAATCGCGCTCCTCCGGAGTCAGCCGCGCATCGCCTTCGGTAAACAGCTCGAACGGCACCCGGGTCTGTTCGGTCAAGGCGCGCAGCAATGGCGCATCCAGAAACCGGCCAAACACCAGCGCGCCGCGCGCCGGCCCGATACCCCGCGTGGTCAAAACGGGGCGCGCGGCCAGCAACAACGGGCCATGCTCGGTGGACAAAATCCCTTCGAGCGCCTGTTCCCGTTCCAGCACCGGTCGGAGCGCGGCCAGGAGAGCCGGCCGCTCGCCCGAGAACGCCGCCAGGCTCACGTTTCCGCCCAGATCGGTATCGTAGCCGCCGTTGTAGAGCACTTGGCCATCACGGGCGAGGATGACGCAAAGGTTCAGGTGCGAGCTTTTCTCCAGCACGCGCCAGTCGCCGAGATTGGACTGGATGAAATGGGGGTTGCGGTTCTCGGCGAAAACGTAGGCGTCATCCCATTCGGCCCAGTTGCCCAATGCGTTGCCCAACTGCCGCAATTCGCCCTGGATCGCCGCGCGCGCGCGCACATTGTCTTCCACCGCTTGCGCGTGTTCCAGTTGGTCGAAGGCCGGCCGGATCAGCCAATGATTCACCGCCCAGATAGCCAGGAGAACCATGAGGAAACCAGCCATCGCGGATAAGATCGCTTTCGCGCGGGCTCCTTTCACAAATTTCCGTCCCGGTTTGACTTTATTTAATATAGCTTAAATAATTCAATTGTTTATCTCAACAACTTTAATGAACCGACATCCATGGAGAACACCGTGAAGCAATCGCTCCTCATTCCCGCCGCGTTGATCGCTCTATTGGGCGGCGGCCCGGCCCTGGCGGCCGATCCCCATGCCGGTCACGACGCCGCGCCGACGACCACCGCGACCCTCCCCGCCACCGGCACGGTGAAGAGCGTGGACGCGGCGGCGGGCAAGCTGGTGATCGATCACGACCCGATTCCGGCGTTGAAGTGGCCACGAATGGTGATGGACTTCCGGCTGGCGGATAAGGCCTTGGCGGGCAAGGTGAAGATGGGCGACAAGGTGAGGTTTACGATGACGGAAGGCGATCAGGGCGCCTATGTCATTACCGCCATCGAACCGGCGCCGTGAACGGCGTCGCGCCATCGCAAGCAACGCCCATCGTCAGGGCGCGTCGGCTACACTTTCACTATCGGCCCCGCGCGCCGCGCATGACCCAACGCCTGGCGCGCGCTCAACCAGGAGTGCAATCCATGTCCGCTCATCCCTCCGAATGCTCCCTGAACCGCCGCCGGTTCCTGACCACCCTGCTGGCCGGCTCCGCCGCGCTGGCATTGGGCGACCTCGTTCTCTCCCGCCCGGCCCGCGCCGCCGCCGGCAGCGGTCCCTTCACCCTGCCGCCGCTGCCCTACGCCGACGACGCCCTGAGTCCGTACCTCTCGGCCCAGACCCTCGGTTTCCATTACGGCAAGCACCATCGGGGTTATGTAAACAAGCTCAACGAACTGGTCACAGCAACGCCGCTGGCCGATCAACCGCTGGAAGCCGTGGTCAAGGCGACCGCCGGCAAGGCTGATCAGACCGCGATTTTCAACAACGCCGCGCAAGTCTGGAACCATACCTTTTACTGGAACAGCCTGCGGCCCAGGGGCGGCGGCAAACCGAGCGGCGCGTTGGCTGAACTGATCGACAAATCCTTCGGCGACTACGACCAATTCAAGGCCGAGTTCGCCAAGGCCGCCACTGGCCAGTTTGGCAGCGGCTGGGCGTGGTTGGTGAAGGACGGCGACAAGCTGATCATCACCAAGACCGGTAACGCCGACACCCCCATCGCCCACGGCCAAAAACCGCTGCTGACTATCGACGTCTGGGAACACGCCTACTATCTGGACTATCAGAACCGGCGGGCCGACTACGTGGCCGCCGTGCTCGACCATCTGATCAACTGGGACTTCGCCGCGCAAAACTTGGCGACCTGAATCGAAGTAGCCCACGACCCGCTCCCGGCCCGGCGGTTCGGGACGCCGCCGGATCGCCCGGCGCGCTAATCCACCAGCGCTTGGTAAACCAGTTGCCGGAGTTGGGGCCGGAGCAGATGGGTGCTGGAGGGGAACAACTGGGTGAACAGCAGCGCGGTGATGTCCTCGGCCGGGTCCACCCAGAACGCCGTGCTGGCGGCTCCACCCCAGGCAAACTCGCCGGGTGAGGCCAGCACCTTGTTGGCCACCGGGTTGAGCGTCACCGAAAAGCCCAGCCCGAACCCCACGCCGTCGAAGGTGGTTTCGGCGAACAGCGGCCGACCGAAGGTTTCGAGATCGGCCCCGCCGGGCAGGTGGTTGCGGGTCATGTAGCGCAGGGTCCGGTTGCTCAGCAACCGGACGCCGTCCAACTCGCCGCCCCGCGACAGCATTTGGGTGAAGCGGTGGTAGTCGGCGGCGGTCGAGACCAGCCCATCGCCTCCCAGGCAGCAAGCGGGGCGTTGCCGCGCGACCCGGTCCATGGCGTCGTTGCGCGCCGCGCGTAGGGTTTCGGGGTGCGGCGCGTAGAAGGCGGCCAGCCGTCCGGCATCCTCCTCGTTTACCCAAAAGCGGGTATCGCGCATGTCCAGCGGCTGGAAGATCCGCTCGACGAAAAACCGGTCGAGCGACTGCCCGGAAACCACCTCGATCACCCGGCCGAGCACGTCGCTCGCCACCGAATAGTTCCACTCCGCGCCCGGCTGGAACAGCAGGGGCAGGCGGGCCCAAACCTCGCAGCAGGCGGCGAGGTCCATCCCGTCCGGCGGCCCCCACTCAAAACCGGCGGCCCGGTAGAGGGCGTCCACCGGGTGGGCGTGATGGAAGCCGTAGGTGAGGCCGGCGGTATGGGTGAGCAGATGCCAGATCCGTATCGGCTCGCGGAGCGGCTCGGTCACCGGCTTCAGCGCCGACCCGCCGCGATAAACCCGCGTTCCCGCAAAGGCCGGAACGAACCGGCTGACCGGGTCCTTCAGCTCGAAAGCGCCCTCTTCGTACAGCATCATCGCGGCCACCGCCGTGACCGGCTTGGTCATCGAGTAGATACGAAACAGGGTATCCCACTCGACCGGCGCTCCGGATTCCAGGTCCCGGTAGCCACGCTTGCCGAGGTAAGCGATCTTGCCGCCCCGACTGACCAGGATCAGCCAGCCAGGCAGCCGCCCGTCGTCCACGTATCGGGCAAAATGGGAGTCGATGCGCGCCAATCGGGCGGCGTCGAATCCCACCACGCCCGGTTCCACTTCCACCTTCAGTTCGGTCATGAGGTTTCGCTCCCTCTCAAGTCAGCATCTTTTCAGTAACAGCATAGTGGTTTGTTCTGGAAACCCAAACGGACCGAGGCTTGGATAAAACTCCCCTCTCCCAGGCGGTGGAGAAACCGTTGGATGCGGCCATCGGGTTAGGCCGCGCCGGACCGGAGGGAACTCGCAAAGGTTTCGACCGCTTCCAGATACGGTCGCCAGCCCACGGCGAAAATCGTGTTGTGGTCGGCGCCGGGAATCTCGAGCAGCCGCTTGTCAGGCGCCGGGCTGGCGTCGTAAAGGGCTTGCCCGTCGCTGAACGGAATGATGTGGTCGTGTTCCGCATGGATGATCAGGGTGGGTTTGGTGACGATCCGGATCTTGTCCAGTTGACGAAAGCCCTGATACTCCTCGAAATTCAGGGTAGCAAGATTGACCCCGAGCCGGCGCAGCAACGGCCCGGTGTGGGCGAAGCCGCTTTCCACGATCAACCCGGCGATGGCCTCGGGATGATGGCTGGCCAGTTCCAGGGCTGGGGCGCTGCCCAGCGAACGGCCCATCACGACCAGCGGCCCGGCATGGCCCTGGCGTTTCAGCCAGCCGGCGACAAAGCCCAGCACGGCGTGGCTGTCGGCCAGCAACGCCGAGGCGGTCGGCTGGCCGGCGGACTGGCCGTAGCCGCGATAGTCAACCACCAGAAAATTGATCCCACGCCGCGCGTAAATTGGGCCGAGGTCGTCGTAGTCCTCGACGATCTCGCCGTTGCCGTGAAAGAACAGAATAGTGACCGCCTCGGGATCGGCCTGATGGCAGCGCCCGCTGATGACCACGCCATCGCCCACCGGGATGCGCAAATCGTCACCGTTCGCCTGGCTACTCGGGCGATAACCGGGGCGGGGATGAAACAAACAGGCCAGCACCTCGAGCCGGTCGAGCGGCGAATGAGCGGAGGGCAGATCGGTGGGCATGAGCGTGTCTCCTCTACGGGTTTTGGGTAGGCGGATCGTGGGCTTCGGCGCGTCATAACAGTATACGTTGGCAGCGGTCGCCCGCCCGGACGCGCAGCGCCGGCGGGCAACGCCACATGGCCTATACTTCGACCCGATCCGGCCATCCTCTCCACCCTTCCCTGGCGGGCACGGCAGGGGAGCGCGAGCCGGCGCCAAAACGACCATCCACCCGAGGGGAGCAAGATGTATATCGGCGATTATCTCGGCCGGCGGACGATTTACAGCCCGGACGCGCTGGCGATCGTGGACGCGGGCAAAATCCCGGAACTGCGGCTCAGCTTCGCTCAACTGAACGAACGGGCCAACCGGCTGGCCCACTGGCTGCGCGAAACCGCCGGCGTAGGCAAAGGCGACCGGGTGGCGATGCTGGCGCTGGACGGGGTTGAGCATCTGGACGTTCTGTTCGCCTGCGGCAAGCTGGGGGCGATTCACACTGCCCTGAACTGGCGGTTGCACTGGCGCGAGTTGCAACAGATCCTCGCCGAGGTCACCCCGAGCGTGCTGGTCTACGACGATACGTTCCAGGACAGCATGGCCCAGTTGGCGCGGGAGGAAACCCCGATCCGCCACTGGATTCACCTCGACGGGATCGGCATTCCCGGCAGCCTGCACTATGGCGACGCGCTCGACGCCGCGCCGGCTACGCCCTGCGCTTGCGAGACCCTGGTCGAGGAGGACATCGCCGCCATCGTCTTCACCGGCGGCACCACCGGTCTGCCCAAGGGCGCGCAAATCAGCCACCGCCAGATTGCCTGGAACTGTCTAAACTCGGTCATTCACGACGTGGGGCGCGGCGATGTGTACCTGAACGTGTTCCCCATGTTCCACGTCGGCGGATTGTTTGTTTACACCTTGCCGCAGATCATCATGGGCGGGACCACGGTGCTGCTCAGGCGCTTCGACCCGGAACGGGTCCTGCGGCTGATCGAGCGGGAGAGGGCCACCATCTTCGCGGCGGTGCCGGCGATGTATCAGATGCTGACCCAGACCCCAGCCTGGGCCGACGCGGATTTAAGCTCGCTGCGGTTCTGCACCAGCGGCGGCGCTCCCCTTCCCGTGCCGCTGGTCGAGCAGTACACCCGCGAAAAGGGCATCCGTTTCAAACAGGGCTTCGGCATGACCGAGTTTGGCCCCGGCCTGTTCGCCCTGGCCCCGGAGGATGCCATCCGCAAGGCCGGCAGCATCGGCCGGCCCAATTTCTACGTCGATGCCCGGATCGTCGGCCCCGACAACCGGCCGCTGGGACCGAATCAGATCGGGGAACTGGTGCTGAAAGGCCCCAGCATTGCCTCCGGCTACTTCAACAACGCCGCCGCCTGGGCGGAAGTGATCGACGCCGACGGCTGGTTCCACACCGGCGATCTGGCCCGCCACGACGAGGACTGGTACTTCTACATCGTGGACCGGCTCAAGGACATGTTCATTTCCGGCGGCGAGAACGTCTATCCGGCGGAAATCGAAGCGGCGCTGTACCGGCATCCGGCCGTATTCCAGTGCGCGGTGGTCGGCGTGCCCGATCCGAAGTGGGGCGAGGTCGGCAAGGCGTTCGTGGTGCTCAAGCCGGACCAGACCGCCAGCGCCGAGGAACTGTTGGCGCACCTCGGCGACTGTCTGGCCCGCTACAAGATTCCCCGCCAGGTCGAATTCGTGGCGTCCTTGCCGATTTCGCCGGCGGGTAAGGTGCTACGGCGGGAACTGCGGGAGTAGGAACAGACGTGGGGGGCAGGCCCCCACGCGCCGCCATATCCGCATTACTGATAGTTGACGATCACGAAGTTTTGATGAGGTTCGGCCCAGCGCACGGTCACGTTCTTGCCGGCCTGCGGGAAGTTCGCCAAGGGATATTCACCGCTGGCTCCTTGCAGGAAATCCACCCCCAGAGTTGTCACGGTGAAACTAACGTTGGCGAATTCCGCGTTGTCGGCGAAAGCCCGTAGGGTGTGGGTGCCGTTACCCAGGCTGTTCCAGTTGACGGTGTAACCGAACCCATTGTTAGTGTCACCACAGACTTCGGACGTGTCGTTCCGGGTGGTGCCGTAGGCGACCCGCTGCCGTTCGCCGCCGTCAATTTGCACCTCCACCGTGCTAGCCTGGCAGATCCACCCCCGGATCAGTCCGATTCCGCTCTCAAACGAACCCTGCTGCGGACTTTCCAGGTTGGTAGAGGACGAAGCTAAAGGAACAGCGGAAACGGTTGATTGGGCGCTGGCTGGATTCCGGCTTGCACCGACGATCACAAAATTCTGGTGGGGTTCAGCCCAACGCACCGTTACGTTGTTACCGGCCTGCGGGAAGTTTGGCAGGGTGTATTCGCCACTGGCGCCCCTCAGAAACTCCACGCCCAAGGTGGTCACGGTGAAAGTGGCGCTGGCAAATTCCGCGCCGTCGGCGAAAGCGCGCACGGTGTGGATGCCGGTGCCTAACTTGTTCCAGTTGTCGGTAAAACCGAATCCATTGTTGGCATCACCGCAATTCGCGACCGTGTCGTTCCGGGTAGTACCGTAGGCCACCTGCTGTCGTGACTGGCCGTCGAATTGAATCTCAACCACTCCGGCCTCGCAAACCCAGCCCCGGATCAACCCGATCCCACTCTCAAACGAACCCTGCTGTGGACTCTCCAGACTGGCTTGGGGCGTCGTGGATGGATTATAACCGATCCAATTTGAGGAACGATTCACGAGAAAGCCGCGTGTCGTATCTTCCAGCATGACTCTAATCGCGTACCATTTACCTTGAGCGAGCAAGCCATCTGGTACAGTGAAGCTGTTAACAAGCCCAAGAGATGGGGATTGGTATACTTGGTTACCTCCCGCATGAATACGCACCCTGACTCTGTTATGGGGTACCGACGTATTCGGTAATGACCATGAAACTGTTGGCGTCAGTATGGCTCCCGAAATGGATAAATTCTCCACGAAAGGCAACGGTTCCACGCCGACGATATCATTGGTCTGGATCGAACGCGTATCGCTCCCATTAACTGCGGTGATGGTCCACAGGCCGGTTAACGAACTATCATAAGGAAGAAGTACTTCCGCGATAGGAGGATTATTAATTGGGACCGGTAGGTTCGTAATCGAACCCTGCGATGCAGTTACTGAAGTACCATTTACTGGCTCAACTGTAACGCCTAAGTCAACAAAATCTGCTAAGCCAGGTGGGGAATTTACACTAGAGTGCTGTCTGAAATGGAAAGGACCAGATAAGGTAACAGGTTCGCTCCAAGCGGAAGTGCAAACCAATAACGCGCCACACATACCCATTGCATGTTTTTGAAGCTGATTGGTCTTCATCGTCTAATCCTTTTGAGTTTACCATCGAGATTTTCATGGCCAGTCGAGCGCGCCAATAAAAATTTATCTTTTCCGTCTTTGATCTCCTCTTCAAAAGAAGAAAGCACGAGTTACCTTACGCGACCGTCATGCTGGTCACTGTCGGCAGTCCGGCTATCTGTGGTTGAACCAAGATCCGGTACTTTCCGCCCCTACCTTACGGCGGGTTTAGCTTTTCCCTCGAATTTCCAATACCTGATTTTGGTATAGCAAAAAATCTGGACACTGCAACCTTTTCAAAAAAAAATCACTGATAATTGACAATCACGAAGTTTTGATGAGGTTCGGCCCAGCGCACGGTCACGTTCTTGCCGGCCTGCGGGAAGTTCGCCAAGGGATATTCACCGCTGGCCCCCTGTAGAAACTCCACGCCCAAGGTGGTCACGGTGAAGGCGACGTTGGCGAATTCCGCGTTGTCGGCGAAGGCCCGCAGGGTGTGGGTGCCGTTACCCAGGCTGTTCCAGTTGACGGTGTAGCCAAACCCGTTGTCGTCGTCGCCACAAACCCCTACGGTATCGGTTCGGGTGGTGCCGTAGGCAACCCGCTGCCGTTCGCCGCCGTCAATTTGCACCTCCACCGTGCTGGCCTGGCAGATCCACCCCCGGATCAGCCCGATTCCGCTCTCGAACGAGCCCGGGTACGGACTTTCCAGGCGAGCGAGGGACGCAGCCAGCGGAACGGCCGTGGCAGGTTGCGCGCTGGCCGGATTCCGGCTTGCACCGACGATCACAAAATTCTGGTGGGGTTCAGCCCAACGCACCGTTACATTGTTACCGGCCTGCGGAAAGTTTGGCAGCGTGTATTCGCCGCCCGCCCCGCGCAGAAAATCCACCCCCAGCGTGGTGACGTTAAAAGTCACGTTGGCGAATTCCCGGTTATCGGCGAAGGCCCGCAAGGTATGGGCACCAGTGCTCAGCGCATTCCAGTTGTAGGTGTAGCCAAATCCATTGTTAACGTCGCCGCAGACTTCAGCCGTGTCCTTGCGGGTGGTGCCATAGGCGACCCGTCGCCTCGGTTGATCGTCGATCTGTACTTCCACCGTGTTGGCTTGGCACACCCAGCCCCGGATCAGCCCGATCCCGCTTTCGAACGAACTTTGATACGGGCTTTCCAGGTTGGTCCGGTAATTCCCGCCGCAGGCCGTTCCGGCAAACGGCAGGGTATCCGGAATGATCTGAACGTCGGTGCTGTAGACCTGATCCGGTTCGAGCGTGCCGGCGGTCGGGAAAGTCACCTCGATCAGAAACGCCTTCCAGCCTTGGGCGGGTTGCTGCACGTTGCCGACGTAAACGCCATCGGCCGTCGGAGTCAATACCTGACTGGTCCAGACCGCGCCAATCTCCTCCAGCCGAAAATCCCGGGCCTTGGAATTAGTCGCCTGCCACAGCCTCACTTCCTTGGGCTGGGACGTGGGCGATACCCGGAGAATCCCATTGTCTTCCAGCGCCCAGATGATTTGGGGGCTGGTCTTGTTGTCGAGAATATCGTCGATCCAAGACAGCGCTTCGATGATCACGTCCTCGCTCTGTTTGTGATCGGTGTTCGGGGCGTAGCGCAGCCACTTGGGACCCGGTAGATCGGCGTAGTAGAACCGCGAGGAATCCGTGGTGAAAAACTGATCGCCGGTGGAGTTGAGAATCAGCTTGGGCATGGTGTAGCGGTCGCGGTAGGTGTAGGGGTCCACCACTCGCAACATCGCCTTGCCCTCCGGCGTCTGCACCCGGCAGGGCAGATCGAATGCCACGTAATCCTTCAGCGCTGGCGCGTAGAAGCCATAGGCTTCCCAGTGATGGATGAACTGCTGGCCCAGGTTGGGCATGTCGATCGAGGCCGGAATGATGGCCTTGACGCGCTGGTCCACAGCGGCGGTCAGCCAGGTGGTCCAGCCGCGTTTGGAGCCGCCCAGCACCAGAAAGTTTTCGATGTTCGCGCCCTTGCTGGCCGCGAATTCCTGCACCGTGTCCATGGCGCGCACGGCGGCCTTGGTCATCGCCAGATGCACCGGCCATTCCGGATCACCGGTGTCCAGCGCCTTGTCCAGGCTGTAGGCCAGGATCTCGTCCTCCTTGCGCCCCACTCCTGTCTCGTCGGTGAAGTACAGCGGCTGATTCGGCACCTGATTGACCAGCGCAAGCACCGCGCCCGTCACCAGGGCCGCCACTCCGACCGCGTCGTTGATCTCGGTCATTAACGGACCGTCGTTGTCGCCGCCGCCGATCACCAGAATCGCGGTGTCGGTGCTGTCCAGCCCAAACCGCGGAATGACCAGCGCGACCTCGTGCGTCCACACGGGACGGTCCACCTCGCTGGCGGAGCGCCACTGCTGGGAGGTCATTTCGAGAAAATAGATGGTGTAGGCAGCTCTTTCCTGGGTGTGGTAATGCCGGTACGAATAATTGGAGTCCGGCTTGGCGATGTAACGATCCAGCGATGTTTCCTCGGCCCAGCCGCCACGGGCCAGCGCCAGCCCGAGAACCAGGAGTCCGAGAATCCACTGTCCCCCATGCCGCCAGAATTTGCGCGCGGGCGCAGCGCGCGTGTCACGCCAAGTCATGCGAATCATCGTTCACCTCGACGGATAAGCCATGAAAAACCAGTTGCCATGTTACCATTTCACAATCCTGCTCAAGCTGAACAAAGTTGTGGTTGGTCGGCCCCTCCGTCCAGCGTCCGTTCCCGGGGCCGCGCCAGCGGCCCCATGACCTGCCAGAAGTTAGGTAATTTCTGATAAAGGCTATACCCGAACGCGGGTTGGTTTTTAGCCTAACTCTTTGAGATGATTGACCTAAAAAGTCAGGCTGACGATCTTAAACACAATAATCAGGTAACCGCCAGGATCAAACCACCCAGGCTCTTCGCGCCACCCCTCCTTAAAAAAGGAGGAGAAAAATACCCGATTCATTGCTGAAAGATCATAAGCCTAACCCACAGGTATGATCTTTCCAGGAAATCGCCTTATGCGTCGATCCACTAGCGATACTGGCGCAGATACCACCATTCGTAGAACCGCTTGGCCAAGTGGCCGAACCGGGTCGGCGGCAGGGTGATCAGCCGTTCCGGGGTGCGCCAGACCAGCATCCCGCGTTCCAGCATGTCCACGATGCAGATCAGTTTGGTCTTGAAGGTGGCGGTTGGGGTTTTGCCGGCCAGTTCGGCCAGCAGGTTGGCGGCGGCGGCCCGCGCCTGCAAATCGGCCATGTGGGCCTGCTTGGGCATCCAGTCCGGACCGGGGAAACTGCCAGCGTCGCCGGCGACGTAGACCCGCTCCCAGCCGGGAACCCGGCACTGGGCGTCGGCCTGGATCATCCCGCCGGGCGATCTGGGCAGTTCCGTCTGTTCCAGCCAGGCGGGACCGGTCAGGCCGGGCATGAACAGGATCAGGTCGGCGGCGAATTCCCCGCCTTCCGTGACCACCTTGTCGGCTTCGAAGCGGACCATCTTGCGACCGAGCCGGGTTTCGACGCCGCGCTCCGCCATCCGCTTCAGCAGCTTGGCGACCGCCGGGGCGCCCATGCGCTGGCCCGGCTGCTCGGCGGGACTGAAGAACACCAGCTTGAAGCGGTCGCGGCGACCCTGCTGGCGCAACAGCGCGTCGATGCCAAACAGAAACTCGAACATCGGCCCGCCGCGCACCGCCGTCGGTTCGTGGGGATTGCCGGCGAAACCGAGAGCGATGACCCCGCTGCTTAGGGCCTGCAGCCGGTCGCGGATCGCCTCCGCCGCCTCGATGCTGGCGCAGGGAATCAGGGCGTGCTCGATACCGGGCAGGCGTTTGAGGAACCGTCCGCCGGCAGCGACAATCAGCCCGTCGTTGTCCACCGATCCGGCGTCGGTCAACACCCGCCGGCCCCCTTCAGTCAACCCGGTGACGCTGGCCTGATGGAAGCGGACGCCCTGCCGCAGCAAAAAGGCGCGCAAGTCGATCCGTAAATCTTCGCCCCGCCGCAGGCCGCTGGGAATCCAGATCAGGCTGGGATAGAACAGGAATTCCGGGCGCGGGGCGATCAGGGTGATTTCGGTGGCCGGCGCTAGCGCGCGAATGCGCTGGACGGCGGTCAGGGCGGCAAAACTGGCGCCGATCAGGGTAATGCGATGCATGGTGACTCTCAAGGGTGATGGGAGAACGAAAAATTATCCCATTCCGGCACCGCGCGCCCCATGATGAATCGCAATGACGCCCTGCCCTGCCTTACAATTTCCGGGCATAGCGGCGAGTCGTAAGCCGGTCGGGGACGGTGCGAGATCAATGACGGATGGGTAATCACAACCAGCCAATCGGCGTGTTCGATTCCGGGGTGGGCGGGCTGTCGGTGTTTCGGCGGATTCGCGCCAATCTGCCGCATGAATCGCTGCTGTACGTGGCCGATTCGGGTCATGCGCCCTACGGCAACAAGCCAGCCGAGTTGATCGCGCGGCGCGCGTTCGCCATCACCGAATTCCTGCTGGATCAGGACGCCAAGGCAGTGGTGGTGGCCTGCAACACCGCCACGGCGGCAGCCATCGCCCGGTTGCGGGCGCATTTCAGTATTCCGATCATCGGCATCGAACCGGCGCTCAAACCGGCCGTGGCCGAGACCCGCTCCGGGGTAGTGGGCATTCTGGCCACCAGCAACACCGTGCGCAGCGACAAATTCGCCCACTTGCTTGACCAGCACGGTCACCAGACGCGCGTGATGGTGCAGCCCTGCCCTGGCCTGGCCGATTGCGTCGAGCAGGGAGAATTGAGCGGCCCGCATCCCCGGGTCCTGCTGGAGCGCTATCTGGAGCCACTGCTCGCCGCCGGCGCCGATACCCTGGTATTGGGATGCACCCACTACCCGTTCCTGACCCCGCTGATCCAGCGGCTGGCCGGTCCGGAAGTCGCCATCCTCGATCCCAGCCCGGCGGTGGCGCGACAGTTGCACCGCCGGCTGGAAACCGCGCAACTGCTCGCCGACGGTCGTGCGGTCGGCGGCGAGCGTTATTTTACTAGCGGCGCGCCCGAACCGACCGCGCGGTTGATGGCCCGGCTGCTGGGTCAGCCGGTCACCCTCGAGGTTCTGCCCGAGCGATTCCGGTAAGGTCGGGCGCTTCCGATCCTGGTTATCACCGAAGTCTGGGGACGCGATCCAAGGTTGCGACTGGCAGTATTTTAAGGTACGTTTCAAGAACCAAGGAGATGGCATTCCTCCTCTAACCGCCGTAACGGCTGATGATGCCTACAGACTTCCTCGGGAACAGGAAGCTGGAGGCGTATCCCGGTAATTTCCCCTCCCGCTCTACTGCCACGTCCCGAGCCACGCAACGACATCGTGCATGGGATGACATGGGTTTCTACGCCTTTCTCGCCATCGGCATCGGCGCCGCGTCGGGCGCTTGGCTGCGCTGGGGTTTGGGTATTTTGCTCAATCCCCTATTCCCCACGCTGCCGCTCGGGACGCTGGCCGCGAACCTGCTGGGTGGCTTCCTGATGGGAATGGCCATGCAGTTTCTGCTCGAACACGCTGTTCTTCCTCCAGAAATCCGCCTGGCGATCACGACCGGGTTTTTGGGCGGCCTCACCACTTTTTCCACTTTTTCGGCGGAAACCGTCACCTTACTGCTGCGCGAGGAATACCTCTGGACCCTGGCGATCATCCTGATGCATGTCATCGGTTCGGTCGCCATGACCCTGCTGGGGATTCTGGCCATGAAACTGCTGACTACGGCGGGGGTATCATGAAGGGGACCTATCTGAAGTTCTACGTCCACGAGCACCGCCGGCACCACGGCATTCTGCTGTACGAATGGCTGCTGGAGCGCGCCAGGAAACTGGGCATCCACGGCGGGTCGGCGTTTCGCGCCATTGCTGGTTTTGGCCGGCACGGCATCCTGCACGAAGACCACTTTTTCGAGCTGGCGGGCAATCTGACCGTCGAAGTCGCGTTCATGGTCAGCGATGAGGAGGCTGCGCAACTTTTGAAGCTGATCGAACAGGAGAAGGTGCGCGTCTTTTACGTGAGGACGTCGGCCGAATACGGTGTGCTGAACGGAGAGTAGGCGGTAAAACCGATTGCGGGAAAATAGTACTAGCGCCCTGTTTAGCCTAACAAAATTTAGGAAAAGGGAGTCGCTGCTTTGTTGAAATCCATCCTGGCTTTACCCACCACGGTCTGGCTGCTCGGCTTGATCAGCCTGATGAACGACTCGGCCAGCGAACTGATTTATCCGCTGGTACCGCTGTACCTGGCGTCGGTGCTGATGGCCGGACCCAAGGCGCTGGGTGTTATCGAGGGAATCGCCGAAGCGACCAGCAGCCTGCTGAAGCTGTTCGCCGGGGTGCTGGCCGATAAAACCGCCTCCACCAAGCCTTGGGTAGTCGGCGGTTACAGCCTCGCCGCCGTGGCTCGCCCGCTCATGGCTTTCGCCGCCGCCTGGCCGGTCGTGCTGGCGCTGCGCTTCGCCGACCGGGTAGGTAAAGGCTTGCGCACGTCGCCGCGCGATGCCCTGCTGGCCTCGTCCGTGGACCCCGCGCAACGCGGCCTGGCTTTCGGCCTGCACCGGGCGATGGACAATGCCGGCGCGGTGATCGGCCCGCTGCTGGCCACCGGCTTGCTGGCGCTCCATCTGCCGCTGCGCGATATTTTTCTGTGGACCGCCGTACCGGGGGCTATCGCCATCGCGATGGCCCTGTGCATCAAGGAACCGTCCCGCGTCGGAAAAGCGTCGCCCGCCCCGTTCAGTTGGACGCTCCAGGGTTTCCCAACCGCCTTCAAACGCTATCTGCTGGTGCTGGCGCTGTTCACCCTGGGCAACTCGTCCAACATGTTCCTGCTGCTGCGCGCCAGGGAACTGGGCCTGCTCGATGTGCAGATTCCGTTGCTGTGGGCGATGGTCTCAGCCGTGGCGATGCTATTTTCCACACCGCTGTCGGCCCTGTCCGACCGCTGGGGCCGGAAACGGTTGATTCTCTCCGGCTGGGCCATCTACGGGGTGTTCTATCTGATTCTGGGCCTGAACGGCGGCCAGACCTGGCTGTTGTGGCCGTTGTTCGCCGGTTATGGCCTGTTCCTCGCGGCGACCGAGGGCGCGGAAAAGGCCCTGGTCGCGGACCTGGCGCCCGCCACCCTGCTGGGCACCGCTTACGGCTGGTTCAACCTGACGGCGGGGTTGTTGCTGCTGCCGGCCTCCCTGCTGTTCGGCTGGCTGTGGCAGAGCGCCGGTCCCGCGCTGGCGTTCGGCGTCGCGGCCAGTTGCGCGTTGCTGGCCGCCCTGCTGCTGCATTACTGGGTGATGCGGGATGTGATCCCAGCCACTATCGAAGCTCCCATCACGGAGAGAAAACCGTGATTGAATTTCAACCCAAGGAGAGATCCATGAAAATTCGCATTGATACCATCGACGCCCTGGAAATCCTCGACTCCCGTGGCAATCCCACCGTCCGGGTCAACGTTCATCTCGACAACGGCACGGTCGGCACCGCCTCGGTACCCTCCGGCGCCTCAACCGGCGAGAACGAGGCGGTCGAACTGCGCGACGGCGAAAAGAATCGCTACGGCGGCAAGGGCGTGCGCAAAGCCATCAAAAACATCGACAAGGTTCTCGCTCCCGGCTTGAAGGGCATGGACCCGCGCCGGCAGGCGGAGATCGATTACCGCATGATCGAGTTGGATGGCACCGAGAACAAGGCCAAGCTGGGGGCCAACGCCATGCTGGGCGTTTCCCAGGCGGTGGCCCGGGCCGCCGCGCAGGCGTGCGGATTGCCGTTGTACGCCTATCTCGGCGGGGCCAGCGCGGTACACTTGCCGATCCCGATGATGAACGTGCTCAACGGCGGCAAGCACGCCGACTCCGGGATGGATTTCCAGGAGTTCATGATTTTCCCGGTGGGCGCGCCCACCTTTGCCGAGGCGCTGCGCTACGGCGCCGAAACCTTCCACGCCCTCCACAAGATCCTGGCGGCGCGGGGCTACAGCACCAGCGTCGGCGACGAGGGCGGCTATGCCCCGCAGTTGAAGAGCAACGACGAAGCCTGCGATCTGATCGTGGAAGCCATCGCAGCAGCCGGTTACAAACCGGGTAAAGACATCGCGATTGCACTCGACCCGGCGGCCAGTTCCTTTTATGAAAAGGGCAAGTACCGTTTGTCCCGCAGTGGCCAAGGCGACAAGACCGCCGACGAAATGGTGGACCTGTTCAAGAGCTGGATCGACAAATATCCCATCGTGTCCATCGAGGACGGCCATGACGAGAACGACTGGGCCGGCTTCAAGACCATGACGGCGGAACTGGGCAGCCGCATCCAGATCGTCGGCGACGATCTCCTGGTGACCAACACCAAGTTCATCGCCCGGGCGGTCGAGGAAAAAGCCTGCAACGCGGTGCTGATTAAGCTCAATCAGATCGGCACCGTCACCGAAACCATCGAAGCCATCCATCTGTGCCGCAAGGCGGGCTGGGGCTTCGTGATCTCCCATCGTTCCGGGGAAACCGAGGATACGTTCATGGCGGATTTCGCCGTCGCCATGGGCGGTGGGCAGATCAAGACCGGCTCGGCCTGCCGTTCGGAACGCATCGCCAAGTACAACCGGCTGCTGGAGATCGAACGGGAACTTGGCAAGGCGGCGCGCTTCGGGCGGTGAAAAGCTGGCGTTGGACCGTGGCTCGGCTCAAAAATACACCCGCAACCCGATCCCGAATTCGTGGATTCCTTCCAGATAGCGCCAATCCATCCCGAGCGATAAATCCCGATCCAACGCCAGATTCTGCCGCAACACCGCCCGCGTCGCCGGGCCGGTTTCGCCCCATTGGTCATCGAGCCAGCTTGCGCCGGCCAGCACTTTCCAGCCCGCCGCCGGTTGCAGCAACGCCCCGGCGGTTAGACCCAGCCCGGCGCGATGATCGCCGACGAACGCACTCCCGTAATCGAACTCCAGCCCCGCCATGGCGAACCAGACCGTTCGCCACGGCCAGCGGGTTTCCGCCGCCAGCCCCAACCCCCCGCCGAGGTTGAAGGCCGTGCAGGTCGGGCAATCCGGCCGGGGAACCGCTTCCCAACCGGCATGAATCCGCCAGGCGGGGCGCGGTGACAGCGCGTCGACCGGCGGCAGCGAGGTGATGTCCAGCAGCGTCAGCCGGTCGAGCGTCAGCCGGTTATTGTCTTCATACCAGCGGACCGCGATGTTCAGTAATTCAATCTGGGCGTCGGACGTGTAGCCGGCATCGGGTTCCAGCAGATCGTGATAGCTGGCCCGCGCGTTCAATTCGACGAA
>WBUJ01000306.1 GCA_008933795.1 Candidatus Contendibacter sp.
ACCCAAGATCGACTTCAAGAAAGACGTGGTGGGGGTGGCGTTAGGGTCCAACCCCTCAACGCCGGCGCAAGAGGGTTATTAGAACAACGGCTAGACTAGGAGGTGAAGTCTTAGATTTGCTGGAAAATTGAAGAGGCGGGATGCATCCTTCGGGTCTGAACGTTGGCGCGTTCGGATTCCAAACCCAAGAGGAGCATCCCATGACGGCTAGAGTACCGGCGAGCGACCGGACCCGCAAACAGATTGCGGACGTATTGAGTGGCGATTTTGACAAGAGTGCATTGTTGCGCAACGCGGTGCGGTTGATCATCGAGGAAGCGTTGGAGGCCGAGGTGATGGACGTGCTGGGGCGGGGCTACTACGAACGAGGCGAACCGGCCGGGTACCGCAACGGCAACCGCCTGGGCCGGCTCAAGACCGCTGAGGGCGTCGTGGAGTACGCCGTGCCGCAGGTGACGGGCACGGCCACCCCGTGGGCCAGCGAGGTGAAACAGGCCTTGTCCGGGCGCACTGAGGGGCTGGAGCGGCTGGTGGTGGAGATGTACGCGCGGGGGTTGTCGATGCGCGACATCGAGGCGGCCTTCACCGGGGCGGACGGGCGTTGCGTGCTGACGAAAAGTGCGGCCAGCCAAGTCACCGAGCGGCTGTGGGAGGACTATTTGGCGTTTGCGGGCCGTGATCTGACCCAGCACCCGATCCTCTACCTGTTCCTGGACGGGGTGGCCGAACGGCTGCACCTGGGCCAGCCCCGCGAGCCGGTCTTGGCCGCCTGGGGCATTGCGGCGTCGGGCGCCAAGCTCCTGCTGGGGTTGTACTCCGCCTCCAAAGAGGATACCGCCAGTGCCCGTGAGTGCTTACGGGATCTCAAGGCCCGGGGGATGAACGAGCCGATCCTGATCGCTACGGACGGCGCACCGGGCTTGATCCGGGCGGTGGAGGAAGTCTTTCCGCAAAGCCTACGTCAGCGCTGCCTGGCCCACAAGCTCCGTAATCTGGGGGCGAAGGTGCCCGAGGAACGCTGGCGGGAGGTCAAGGCCCACGCCCTCGCGGCGTACCAGGCCCTCTCGCCGCTGGCGGCGCGCGCCGCCGCCGAGGAGTTCCGCCGCCGCTATGCGCGGGAGTTCCCCAGCGCCGTAGCCTGCTTCGAGGACGATTTCGAGGCGTGCATCGCCCACTTGCGGTTGCCCATCGCCCACCGCAAGGCGATTCGGACCACCAACCTCCTGGAGCGGCTGTTCGGCGAGGAACGCCGGCGGACCAAAACCATCCCGCACGCCTTCGGCGAACGGGCCGTCCTGAAACTGATGTTCGCCGCCCTGGCCCGCGCCAGCCAGTCCTGGCGGCGGCTGGTCATCAGCGAGTTTGAACTGAAGCAGATCGAGGAACTGAAAACCGAGCTGCACACCGAGTTCCGGCAACGGACCGCGCCGGTAGCATCATCCACCGCACCCCGCCTCCATTTTTCCAGCAACAATAAGACTTGACCAACGTTCGAGCCCGATAGTGCTGCGCGCTGCCACAGGCCTCGAT
>WBUJ01000173.1 GCA_008933795.1 Candidatus Contendibacter sp.
CACCGTTACCGTGGTTTGCGCCAGGACCCCGTCGCCCACCCAGACCCCCCCGCGACTGACGATGATCGCGGTATCGCCACGGAAATCGATGCGCTCGATCCAATGGACCGGGCCATCGTTCCCCTTGGAAGTCGCGGACGCCCGGGAAGGCAACGCCGGATCTTTTTCCCAGGCCCCCGCATCCCCCCAGACCTCGGGATGGGTCCGCAGCCACTGAATCGCCAGCGCCGCGCCGGATTCCGCCGCCATCGTGGCCTCGATCGTCTGCTTTTGGTTGGCCACCAGGCGCTCTTGCAAATTGGAGCCCAGGATCGCCTTGACGCCGAGCGTGGTCATCACCAGCAAAATCAACAAACCGAGCACCAGCACGGTTCCCTTCTGCTTTCGATGATTGGCCATCACCGCCCCTCCTCCGTCGGACACGCTCAAGGCAGGCGGGAAAAAATCCTCGGCCGCAGCGCCACGGTCAAGGTCACCTCCGGCCGTTGCGACGAAGGCGAATCCAGCAACCGCAGGGTGATTCGGGCGCTGACGACCTGATTCCAATCGCCCGGCGCGTCCACGTAACGATCCACCTGACCGCGATGATGCTCGTCGATGCCGTACCGCACCGTCATTCGCGCCACGCCCTCCACCAGCGGCTGTTCCGATCCAGGCGTCGCCGGATACGTCGTACCGCAGTAGAGCGCACGATCCTTCACGTAAAAATGATTGACCACGACCCCGGACGTCGCCGGTTGGCCCAGACAGTTCACGACTCCCGCATCCCCTGCGTAATTCGCAATGATCTGGTCCGGGTTGCTGTCCGGATGCAGGGATTCCGCCATGCTCAGCGTCCTTCGCAACATTTCCGACGACAACCATAAATTTTCCTGCGCGCGCCCCATCGTTTCCTTCACCCGATAGGACTGCTGGCTGCTTAGGAAAATACTGATCACGCCGCTCAACAAGAAAGCGCTGATCAACAAGGTGACCAGAATTTCGATCAGCGTGAACCCCGCCATCCGCCGCGCGCCACTGGCCGCGTTGCCCGCTCTCCAAACCCCCCCCCGTTCCGTCGCCATGCCCGGTCGCTCGACAGCGCCGCTAATCCAAAACCGGCAACCGCAATTGATACGAAAAGGAATAGGTCCCCGCGCCGGAAAAACGGCGATCATTCCAGGAAATCGTCAGCCAATAAGCGCCCGGTTGGTCAGACGCGGCCACGACCGCGCCTTTCCAGTTGGGCAGGGATAGCCGGTTCGAGGCCCGCCATTCCTCCAACTCGGAGAGTGGTTCCGCCAAATGCGTCCACATCCGCTCCGCCATGTCCAATGCCTGCATGTTGACCAGGGTGCGCTGATAGCTGGAGTGAGCGTATTGCAGGGCATGAAGCTGAAGGCCGGCCAAACCGAGCAGCCCGATCGAAAGCACCAGCAGGGCGACCAGCGCTTCGATCAGGGTAAAACCGCTGGATTGGCCTTTTCCATTCATGGAATTCTTGCTCGGGTTTCAACGAGGCCAGTGCTTCAACCGGGCTGAATTAGGTTCTCGTTCCCACGCTCCGGCGTGGGAATGCCGTTTGGGTCGCTCCGGCGGCCCGCGCTGCCGGAGCGACGCTGGGGCGCGGCTCCCACGCCGGAGCGCGGGAGCCAGACCCCACCTGTCGGAACTTATGCGTCAATCCGCTAGGACAGAGATCACAATACCGCGAATAAGTTTAAAAAAGAATGGACTAGCGGGGGCGTTTTGCCGACGAATGGCGCTGGCCGCATAGCCGCATAGCCGCATAGCCGCCGGGGCGTTCGGATAGCCTTTAAACCTCGCCGTAATGCGCGCCCGCGCCGATCCAGCGCCGGATCAGCGGCTCCACCCGATCCGGATGATCGCGCAACAGCCCGTCGGCGACGTGGCGGACGGCGTTGAGCAAGTCCTGATCGCGCAGCAGGTCAGCGACCCGCAGGGTTTGCTCGCCGGTCTGGCGGGTGCCGAGCACTTCGCCGGGGCCGCGCAGTTCCAGGTCGCGGCGAGCGATCTCAAAGCCGTCGTTGCATTCCCGCAGCACCGCCAGCCGGCTGTACGCGATTTGCGACAGCGGCGGTCGGTACAGCAGCACGCAACTGCTTTGCGCCGCGCCGCGCCCGACCCGGCCCCGCAACTGATGCAACTGCGCCAGCCCCAGCCGCTCGGCGTTCTCGATGATCATCAGGCTGGCGTTGGCCACGTCCACCCCGACCTCGATCACCGTGGTGGCGACCAGCAGATCCAGTTCCCCGGCCTTGAAGGCGGTCATCGCCGCTTCCCGGGCGGCGGCGGCCAAGCGCCCGTGCGCCAGGCCGATTCGCAGCTCCGGCAGCAGCGCGGTCAACTGCTCGACGGTGACCGCCGCCGCTTGGCCTTGCAGTACCTCCGACTCTTCGATCAGCGGACAGACCCAATAGGCTTGGCGGCCCGCGCGACACGCTTGGCGGATGCGTTCGATCACCTCGGCGCGGCGGCGGTCGGGCACGACCACGGTTCGCACCGGCTGGCGGCCCGGCGGCAGCTCGTCGAGGGTCGAGGTGTCGAGATCGGCGTAGGCGCTCATCGCCAGGGTGCGCGGAATCGGGGTGGCGGTCATGATCAACTGGTGCGGACACCGGCCGCCGGCGCGGCCCTTCTCGCGCAGCGCTAGCCGCTGATGGACGCCGAAGCGGTGCTGCTCGTCCACGATCGCCAGCGCCAGTTCGGCGAAGGCGACCGCCTCCTGAAACAGGGCGTGGGTGCCCACCGCGATGTGAATCGCGCCGGCGGCCAGCCGCTCCAGCAGGGTTTGCCGCGCCTTGCCGGTCAACCGCCCGGTCAGCCAGGCCACCTCGATCCCCAGCGGTTCCAGCCAGGCGCGGAAGTTGCGGTAGTGCTGCTCGGCCAGCAGCTCGGTGGGGGCCATCAGCGCCGCCTGCGCGCCGATTTCCACCGCCCGCAGCGCGGCGGCGGCGGCCACCACGGTCTTGCCGGAGCCGACATCGCCCTGCAACAGCCGCAGCATCGGCCGGGGCTGGGCCAGATCGGCGCCGATTTCCGCCAGGACCCGCTGCTGGGCCAGGGTGAGCGCGAACGGCAGGCGCTCTAGAAACCGCTGGCTCAGTCCACCCTGCCCGGCCAGCGGCGGCGCGGCCTGGCGTTGAATCCGCGCCCGCAACCGCCGCAGGCTGAGCTGATGGGCCAGCAACTCCTCGAACGCCAGCCGTCGCCGGGCCGGATGGCGGCCGCTGTCCAGGTCCGCCAGCGCCACCTTCGCCGGCGGCCGGTGCAGCAGCGCCACCGCCTCGGCGATGGAGGGGAACTGGAGTCGCGTCCGCCATTCCGCCGGCAACAGTTCCGGCAACAGCGTCGCCGCATCCAGGTGCGCCAGCGCCTGTTCCACCAGCCCGCGCAGGGTGAATTGTTGCAGGCCGGCGGTGGCGGGATAGACCGGGGTCAGCCGGTCGTCCACCGGCGGCGCGTCCGGGCCAAGCCGCCGGCATTCGGGGTGAATCATTTCCAGGCCGGCGTAACCCTGCCGCGCCTCGCCGAAACAGCGCAACCGCGCGCCGGGGCGGCCGAACAGTTGTTCTTGGGCGGGGCTGAAATGGAAGAAGCGCAGGGTCAGGGTCCCGGTCCCGTCGGCCAAGTGGCAGAGCAGGAAGCGCCGGCCCCGCGCCGTCACCTCGCTGCTGACGAGATCGGCCTCGATCTGCGCTTCCTCGCCGGGGCGCAGTTGGCCGAGCGGGGTGACGCGGGTGCGGTCCTGATAGCGCAGCGGCAGGTGCAACAGCACGTCCTCGACGGTGCGGATGCCGAGCCGGCACAGCCGATCCGCCAGCTTCGGCCCAACACCCTTCAGGGCGGTGACCGGCAGCGGTTCGAGAATCGGCGGCGCTGCCAGGGGACTGGGGGCTGCGGTCATGTTGTTTTCCGACCCCTGACCCCTGACCCCTATCCTTCCAACACCAGCACCGCGTCCATTTCGACCCACGCGCCGCGCGGCAGGGCCGCGACGCCGATCGCCGCCCGCGCTGGATACGGTTCCTGAAAATATTCGGCCATGACCTGATTCACCAGGGCGAAATGGCTCAAATCGGTCAGAAACACGTTGAGTTTGACCGTATCGGCGAGGTCACCGCCGGCGGCGCGGGCCACCGCCGCCAAGTTGTCGAACACCCGGCGGATCTGCGCCTCCATCCCGCCCTCGACCAGTTGCATGGTCGCGGGATCGAGCGGGATCTGACCGGACAGATAGACGGTATCGCCGACCTTGACCGCCTGGGAATAGACGCCGATGGCGGCGGGGGCTTGGTCGGTATGGATGATTTCGCGCGGCATGAGCGAACGCTCCTAAAAGTTTTGATCGGTTCTCGTTCCCACGCTGGGACGGGGCTTCCACGCGGGAGCCAGGCGCCTGGACTACGACCGGTCCCTCTTGTTCCTGGCTCCCACGCGGGAGCGTGGGAGCGTGGGAACGAGAACCGATCAAAACGGCAGCCTGCTAGCCGCGTCGGGCCACCCTCAGCGCTTCGGGCAGGACGCGCAACTGGCGCATCACGCGGGCCAGGTGGGCGCGGTCGCGGACATTGAGCAACAGATGCACCGTGGTGGTGTTGCCGTCCCGTTCGGAAGTGTTGATGGTTTCGATGTTGGAGTCGGTGGCGGCGATGGCGGCGGCGATAGTGGCCAATACCCCGCGCCGGTTGATCACGTCGAGGCGCAGTTCGGCGCTGAAGTCGGCGCTCACCGACGATTCCCACTCCACCTCGATCCACTTCTCGAGGCTCTTCTTGTAGCTGGCGACATTTTTGCAGCCGTGACGATGGATGACGATGCCACGCCCGGCGTTGAGATAACCGACGATGGCGTCGCCCGGCAGCGGCCGGCAGCACTTGCCGAAGCTGACCACCGTGCCCTCGGCGCCCCGGATCAACAGCGGTTGGGCGCTGGCGTCCGGCGAGACGCTCTCCTCCTCGTCCCTGTCCGGCAGCAGCCGCTTGGCGATCAGCGCCGCCACCCGGTTGCCCAACCCGATGTCGGCCAACAGATCGTCGAAATTGGTCAGATTGAACTCCCGCGCCAGCGCCTTGATCCGGCCGGGGGGCAGTTCGCCCAGGCCGCCGATCCGACCCGCCAGCGCCTTCTCCAGCAGCCGCTTGCCGAGCAGGATCGCTTCCCCGCGCTGCAAGTGCTTGAGATAGTGGCGGATGCTGGCGCGGGCCTTGGCGGTGACCACGAAGTTGAGCCAGGCCGGGTTGGGCCGGGCAGTGGGGGTGATGATGACCTCGACGGTCTGGCCGGTGACGAGCAGGGTGCGCAGCGGCGCCAGCCGCCGGTCAATCTTGGCGCCCACGCAGGTGTTGCCGACATCGGAATGGATGGCGTAGGCGAAATCCACGGCGGTGGCGCCGCGCGGCAGTTGGACGATCTCGCCGCGCGGGGTGAACACGTACACCTCGTCGGGAAACAGGTCCACCTTGACGCTTTCCAGGAATTCCACCGGATTGCCAGCCCGGCGCTGCATGTCCAGCAGTTTGCGCAACCACTCGCGCGCCCGCTGCTGGGCGTGGCTGCCTTGACCGTCGCCGTCGGACTTGTAGCGCCAGTGGGCGGCGACGCCGACCTCGGCCATGACGTGCATTTCCTCGGTGCGGATCTGCGCCTCGATCGGCACGCCGTTGGGGCCGAACAGCACGGTGTGCAGCGACTGGTAGCCGTTGGCCTTGGGAATGGCGATGTAATCCTTGAACCGGCCCATGATCGGCTTGTACAGGCCGTGCATCACGCCCAGCGCCCGGTAGCAGGTGTCCACCGCATCCACGATGATCCGCACCGCGTAAACGTCGTGGACGTGCTTGAACGGCAGGTGCTTGAGGCGCATTTTCTGGTAGATGCCCCACAAATGCTTGCCGCGGCCCACCACCCGGCCGGCGATGCCCTCGTCGCACAACCGGTCCTGGATGCGACCTTCCAACTGGCTGACGATCTCGCGGCGGTTGCCGCTCAGCTTGCGCACCGCGTCCTGCAGGATCCGATGGCGCAGGGGATACAGATGGCTGAAGCCGAGATTCTCCAGTTCCTGGCGCAGGTGGTTCATGCCCAGCCGGCCAGCGATGGGGGCGTAGATTTCCAGGGTTTCGCGGGCGATGCGGCGGCGCGATTCCGGGCGCATGGCGCCGAGGGTGCGCATGTTGTGCAGGCGATCGGCCAGCTTGATCATGATGATCCGCAGGTCCTTGGCCATCGCCAGGAACATCTTGCGGAAGTTTTCGGCCTGCGCCTCCAGCTTGGAGTTGAACTGGATCTGGGTCAGCTTGCTGACGCCGTCCACCAGCTCGGCGACTTCTGGCCCGAAGCGGGCGCCGATCTGCGCCTTGTCGTAAGGAGTGTCCTCGATGACGTCGTGCAGCAGGGCGGCGATCAGGGTTTCGTGGTCGAAACGGACGTTGGCGAGGATGCGAGCCACCGCCAGCGGATGGAAAATGTACGGCTCGCCGCTTTTGCGATAGATGCCGGCGTGGGCCTCGGCGGCGAAATGGCAGGCCTCGCGCAGGCGCTCGACCTGCGCCGGTTCGAGATAGTCGCCGGCGATGGCGCACAGATCGTCGATGCGCAACCGCAGGTCGTCCAACCATTCGTCATCCACCGCCAGGGGGCGGCTGGACTCGACCTCGGCGCCAGCGTCCTGCAACGACTCGACCATCACGATGGCGAGCCTCCCGCCGCTGGAGCGGCGCGGTCAATCCGATTCGGGCGTGGTTTCATCCAGTTCGGCGGCGGATGTCGGCGCAGGTTCCGCCAGGGGCGCGGGCGCGCTGAAGCGGCCATATTTTTCCTTGATCAGGGTATCGAGCTTGCCGTCGGCCAGTTCTCGCAACGCGACGACGGTGGGTTTGTCGTTTTCCCGGGGCACCATGGGCTCCCGGCCGAGCGCCAGATCGCGGGCGCGGCGCGCGGCGATCAGCACCAGTTCGAACCGGTTATCCACCCGGGCGAGGCAGTCTTCCACGGTAATGCGGGCCATTCAGGGATTTCTCCATCGGTGGCGTTGCCGATTTGGGGCCGACCAGTTTAATGAAAACAAGCGGTTAAGACAAGAGAATATGGAACAGTTCCAAGTGTCGCTCCAGTTGCGCCGTCCGCCGCTGGCGCTGGGCAATGAGGATGGCGCGCAGTTCGGTCAGCGCGGTCTCGAACCGGTCGTTGATGACCAGGTAATCGAACTCGGCGTAGTGCGACAGTTCGTCCAGCGCCGCCGCCATGCGCCGTTCGATCACCTCGGCGCTGTCCTGGCCGCGCCCGGCCAGTCGTTGCCGCAGCGCATCGCGCGAGGGCGGCAGGATGAAGATGCTCAAGCTGTCCGGCATCCGTTCGCGCACCTGCCGGGCGCCCTGCCAGTCGATTTCCAGAATCACGTCCAGCCCGGCCCGTAGCGATGACGACACGGCGGCGCGGCTGGTGCCGTAGCGGTGGCCGAACACCTGGGCGTGCTCCAGGAACGCGCCCTGGGCGATCATGGCCTCGAAGGCGGCGGGCGGGACGAAATGATAGTGAACGCCGTCCTGTTCGCCGGGCCGGGGCGGGCGGGTGGTG
>WBUJ01000174.1 GCA_008933795.1 Candidatus Contendibacter sp.
GTCCACCCGCATGCCCGGCCCGCCCCGCAGATACAGCGGCTTGCGCGGACCCGGCGCGGCTTCGTCCAGCAACCAGCCGGTTTCACTCCGCATCGTCGTTCTCCCCAGCCACCAGTTCCGGCGCCCGCCCGTTCAGCCAGTTCGCCAGCCGATAACTCTCCCGCCGCAGATAGCGGCGCAGCGGCGGAACCCAAAACTCGTAACCGGCGTAAAACGTCTGCCGGCCCGCCTTGTCCAGCAAACAGGTTCCTTTGTCGGATACGAAATCGGTTTCCCGCAACCGCCGCTCGCGGAACAGCGCCCACACCCAGCCATCCAGTCGGGGCCGCAACGGCTCGATCAGATCGCAGGCCAGCGACTCGCGGCCATAAGCCGGCTCGTGAAAAAAGCCGAGCAGCGGATCGAGGCCAGCCCCATAAGCGGCCCGCACCGCCTCAAAATGCAGCAGGGTGTAGCCCAGCGACAGGCAGGCGTTGACCGGATCGCGCGGCGGGCGCCGGTTGCGCCCGGCGAAGTTCAGCGCCGGCGGGAACAGCGCGACCAGCGCCGCGTAATGCGCCGCCGCACCCGCGCCTTCCAGCCCCAGCACCGCGTCCCGGTCAGGCGCCGTCGCCAGCGCCGGCAACAGACCCTGGAGAGTCGCGAGACCGTCGTGCAGGGGCTTGCGCGCGTCGGGTCGCTGCGCCAGGGCAGTTTCCAGCAGGCGGATTTGCGCCCGCAGCTTGCCGGCGATCAGCGCGCGGGCTAGCGGCAGCCGGGCCGCCGGGTCCAGCGCCAGTTGATACTGCGCCAGCCGCCGGCGGGCGTCGCCGTGACCGGGACCGAGTAGAATCGCCGTCCGCCGGCTGTGGCGGGCGCTCAGGCACACCATGGATGCACCTTGTTCCGCCAGCGCGCCCAGCACGCCGCTGTCGAATTGCACCAGTCCCCGCAGCACCACCCGCTCCAGCAGCGCCAGCGGCACCCCACGCGGGCGGGCGTCCGGCTCCTCGATCACCAGCCGCTTGCCGTCCAGCCGCAGATTCAAGTTGCGGCGGTCCAGATACAGCGTACCCATATCCTGATCTCCCGGAAGCATTCCCCGCCTTCGACAAGGAGGGGTGGCGCGAAGCGCCGGGGTGGTTGGAGTCTTTCCTTCACGCGAGCGCATGGCGTGATCGTCTGACGGTGGCGCACAGCGCCGGGGTGGTTGGAGTCTTTCCCCCCGCATTCACCCCACGTAATAAAAATCCGGATCGCTGGGCCGAACCGCGATGCCCAGTCCGCGAATGCCCTTCGCGTCCGGCAGCGGCAGCAACAGGAAACGATCCTCGCGCGTATCGAGCACCCCGCGAACCTCGTCCAGCAGCGCCAGCCGTTCGCGCGTGGTCAAAAAACACTCGAACACCGACTTCTGGCCGCCACAGGCGTAGCCTTTCAGCACATGCAGCGCCGCCTGCAACCGATCGGGATCGGTCACATCGTAGGCGGCCAGGTAGAGATCGCGCTGCGGCATCGGCTTGACCCTCGCGGGATGACCGCCACGGTTATACGTCGGTGCGAGGGCGCTGGCGGGATCGGCAAGCTTGCCGGTTCCCCCACTCGCCGGAAGCTGCCCCCGATGGGTCGGGCGGCTCGGAAAATAACGGTTTTCGAGGGATTTTTTAGACAGTCTTGATGTCTCAAACAAGTGTGCTAAAATTTCCCCCATCACCACGGGAAACGGGCGCGTCGCGCCGCGAAGGGGGAACGATGAACGAGCGGGTTAAGCCACAAGGCTGCGTCCTGCGGGCCACCGCGATCAGCGGGCGGTTGCAGGGTTTGGTGGGCGAAATCACCATCGCCCAGACCTATCAGAACGCCGAAGCGGTCAACATCGAAGCGGTGTTCACCTTTCCGACGCCGGTCGAGGCGGTGCTGCTGGGCGTGGACATCCGCATCGACGACCGGGTGTTACGGGGCCGGGTGTTGCCCAAACGTCAGGCCGAGAACGCCTACGAGGACGCGGTCAGCGGCGGCGACAGCGCGATCCTGCTCCAGGAAGCCGGGCGGGGCCTGTACACCGTCAACGTTGGCAACCTGTTGCCGGGACAAACTGCCAAACTGACCTACCGCTACGCGCTGCTGTCGGTCTGGAACGGCGACACGCTGCGCCTGCAACTGCCCACCACCATCGCCCCCCGCTACGGCGATCCGGGCCGGGCGGGTTTGCAACCGCATCAGATTCCGCCAGTAGATTTGGCAGCGGAGAACCGCTTCAGCCTGGAACTGGAGCTGGGCGGATCATTGCGCCAGGCCACAGTGGAGTCGCCTTCCCACCGCATCAGCGTCGAGGTCGGCGCCGAGATGTTGCGGGTGCGGCTGGCCGGCGACCGGGGCTTGATGGACCGGGATTTCATCCTCAACATCCGGGGTTCCGCTGCCGCGCGAGCGGCGTTTGGGCTGTGCGCGCCCGACCGGGACGGCTGGGTCGCCCTGGCCAGCTTTCAGCCGGAACTGTCGGGCCATGCCGACGCCGGCGGCCGGGACTGCGTTCTCATCGCCGACTGTTCCGGCTCGATGGCCGGCGACTCCATCGCCCAGACCCGCGCGGCGTTGCTGGCGATTTTCGACCGGCTGCAGCCGGCGGATCGCTTTAATCTCATCGCCTTTGGCAGCCAACCACGCGCCTTTTTCAACGGTCTGCATCCCGCCGACGACCGGGGGGTGGCGCAAGCCCGCGCGCTGGTGGCGGGTTTGGACGCCAACCTGGGCGGTACCGAGATTGGCGCAGCGCTGCAACTGGCCTATCGGCAGCGCCAGGGCCAGCCGCTGGACATCCTGCTGATGACCGATGGCGAAGCGTGGAATGTCGAGGATCTCGTTGGGGAAGCCCGGCGTTCCGGTTGCCGCGTCTTCACCGTGGGCGTGGGCGCGGCGGTGGCCGAGGGACTAGTGCGTGGCCTGGCGGAGACGACCGGCGGCGCCTGCGAGTTCGTCCATCCCAACGAGGACATGGCGGCGCGCATCGTGCGTCATTTCGAGCGGATTCGCGCTCCGCGCGCCGAGGCGGCGATGACTTGGCCGGTGGAACCGACCCGGCGCCTGCCGAAGCAGATCAAGCGGGTGTTCAGCGGCGACACCCTGCACCTGCTGGCCTGGCTGCCGACTAAACCTGAAGGGCCGGCGACGCTGAATCTGACGCTGAGCGACGGCCAGCGGTTGAACCAGACCGTCGTTTTGGAACCCTGGCCGGTAGCGGAGACTGCCGACACGTTGCCCCGGCTGGCGGCGGCCCGGCGCATCGCCCAGTTGTCCGCCGCAGACGCCACGGCGCTGGCGGTCGAGTATCAACTGGTCACGCCGCACACCCATTTCCTGATGGTGGACGTGCGCGCCGAGGGCGAAAAGGCGACGGAATTGCCGGAACTGCGCACCGTGCCGCACATGCTGGCGGCGGGCTGGGGCGGCGTGGGGAGCGTGGTGGCGGCAGCCCCGCGCATGGTTGCGATGGAACCGGATCTCGATGATCTCGATATGCCGGCATTTATACGACGCGGGCCAGTACCACCCTCGCCTACGCCGATGGCTGCGCCCGCGCCCATAACCAGGCTAAATTCCCAGGTGTCTAGCAGGGACAAGGCGATATTTGACCCATCACAATATCCAACCGGCTCGCCCTTGATGTTTGTCGGCTGGTTTCAAGCAAACCCCGCGCGGCTGGCCGATCCAAAACAGCCGTTGCCCACGCTGGATGAACTTGCTGATGCTCTGCCAGGCGACCTGCTCGCCCGCTTGCGGGAACTGGTTGCCCAGGGTGAAGCCGAGGAGGCCGTCGTGGCGGCGCTGCTCCATGCCTTCCTCCAGCACAGGCCGGAGTACTGGTTGCCGCGCAACGCCAGTCGCACCATCCGCGCCCGGTGCCAGAAGCAGGTCTCGGCTACGCTGGCGGCGGTAGTCGAACCGCTGGTCGAGACTTGGTGCGCCACGGGGTGAAGGGCTATAGCGATCCTATTCCAGTTGTGGAATTTCCCCTCCTTGGCTAAGGAGGGGTGGCGCGAAGCGCCGGGGTGGTTCGAAACGGTGACTCCACAAATCAGATAGGAGCGCTATATGAGCGAATTGCCGGAACCCACCTTCGGGATCGAGGAACTGTGCGGTCTGACCGGCGTCACCCGGCGCACCGTCCGGTTCTACACCCAAAAAGGGTTGCTGGACCCGCCGGAGGGCGAGCGGCGCGGCGCGTACTACACCCGCCGCCATCTGGAGCAATTGCTGTTGATCCGCAAATGGCAGGCGGCCGGCGTGTCCCTGGAGCGCATCGGCCAACTGTTGCGGGGCGAATGGGTTGAATTGCCGCCCGCGCCGGAGCCAGGAACCGTCGAGGTTTGGAGCCGGGTGACGCTGCGGCCGGGGCTGGAAGTGCATCTGGAGCCGGGCCGGCTGGGACTGACGCCGGAAGAGACGCGGGAGCTGATCCAGCGATTGGTGGCGGTGACGAGCCAGGGGTGAACACGCGAACCGCCGCGCCGGGGGTCATGGCTGGACGGAAGACGAAAAGCCGACGCCCAGCGCCGCCAGCGCCCGTTCCGCCGCCAGCACGCCGCGATAATTGGCTTCCTCGAACACCGAGTAGCCGCTCAGGTCGGAATGGGCGAACAGCACTCGGTCTTGAACCTGGAGCAACCGCTGGCGGGCTTCGCCCCAGACGAAGCCGGGCCGGGGCCGAACCATGGCATGACCCCAGCGCATGAGGTCCAGCCGGGTGACCTGTTCTCGAATGTCGGGATGCGGCCGGGACAAATCGCGCAGAATGGTTTCCGCCCAAACTGCCCACGGCGTCGTCAGCAGGCGTTGCCGTTCGCGCTCCGGTGGGCCGTTGCTGAGGGCGTGGTACCAGGTGAACACGGTCTGGTCCTGATGCACCGCCAGGTGTTGATGGGTAGCGACCACGTAGCCCAGCGCCTCGCTGTCGTACAGCACGTTGTCCCAACTCAACGGTACGCCCCGACGCTCGGTGGGAAAACCGCGCAGGCTGAGATTAGCCACCAGCCAGGGCGCGTACTGAAATTCGCCGATGGCCGCCGCTAGTTCGGGCGACCATTCCCGAAATACCCTGGGGGCCTGAAACACCGGCGCGGCCCAGATCACGATCCGCGCCAGCCGCCGCGTCGAACGGTTCTCGTTCGGTTGCCAGGCGTCCACCCGCACCGCCCGATCCAGTTCCGACAGCCGCCACGCCATGGCGTTGGCGATCAGATGCGACGCCAGCCGCTCCCGCAGCTTTTTCACCAGCCAGCCGTTACCTTCCGGCCAGGTCAGCATGTCGTCGCTATCGGCGTCGCGGGCGCGGGCGTCGCGGCTGGCGAAGTAGTGAATCCCCATCCAGGCCGAGGTGTCGTCGTGCCGGCAGCCGTAGTCGTCGCGGCAGGCGTAGTTGACGTGCCAGTGCAGCGGTTCGGAATCCAATCCTTGTCGCAGCAGGAAGTCGCGCATGGACAACCGGTCCAGCGCCAGCAGGTCGGGATCGCGGGCGCTGAAGTCGATGGGAATGGCGAACGCCTTGCGCCCGTCCGCCCCGCGCCGCCGCTGGAAGCCGTCCATCAAAGCTTGAAAGCGGCGGTACTGGTCGAAATCCCGCTGGCGAACGCCGACCTGTGGCCACAAACCGTCGTGCCAGACGCCGTGGGCGTACAGCCGTTCCTGGGGCGCGAAGTTGATGACGCGCTCGTCGTAAGCCGGTTCCGCCGCGCAAGGATCGCCGCGCAGTACGCCGAAGTCCGCCAGCAGTTCGCGCGTGGCGCGGGATTCTCGGGTCGGGAAGGGCAGATAATGCGCGCCCCAGGGATAGGCGGTGATGGCGTTTTCGCCGCTCCGGGCGTTACCCCCGACCTCCGATTCCAGTTCCAGAATCACGAAGTCGGCGAAGCCGGCTTGTTGCAATTTCCAGCCGGCGGACAGGCCGGCGATCCCGCCGCCGACGATGACCACCGGCGTTTTCAGCGTCTCGGTCGGTTCCGGAAAGTCCATGGCCTGCAGTCGGTGACCGATGGCGGCGGATGCGCCGAGAATTTCGCCTTCCGGCAGAGGCGGCGTTTTGGAGGAATGGATTCGGCGCCAGGCGTAGGCTCCGCCGGCGGTCGCGGTGGCGGCGGTTCCGAGCGAGAGCAGGAATCGACGGCGGTTCATCACTGCGTCACCTGTCGCCACTCCCGCTCATAGTAACGCACCAGAATCTGGGTGTTGAGACGGTTGATCTCGGTTTCCACCGGTCCCATGTCCGGCGGAAACTGGAGCAGGGTCGCCGTGATCTCCGGCGTCAGGAAGCGCAGGCCGGGCGGGTAGCGATCGGGCGACCGCCAAGGCTGGCGGGTGGCCAGCGCGAAGCCCCATTCGCCGAAGGCCGGGACGTAGGCATGATACGGCGTCACGAGCAGCCCGGCGCTTTCGAGGGTGCGCACGATGCACCAGAACGATTGCCGGGCGTACAGCGGCGAGGTGGTTTGCACCGCCGCCGCGCCGTTCGCCGTCAGATGCCTTGCCAGCAGCCGGTAGAACACGTTGCTGTACAGCTTGCCCAGCGAGTAGTTGCTGGGGTCGGGGAAGTCCACCACGATGAAGTCGAAGGTCTCCGCATTCTCTTCCAGCCACTGGAAGGCGTCGGCGTTGACGATGCGGACCTTGGGCGAATTCAGCGCATTCCCGTTCAATGGGGTCAGCAGCGGATGGCTGGCGAACAGCCGGGTCATTTCCGGGTCGAGGTCCACCAGGGTGATGGATTCCACCGAGTCGTGGCGGAGGATTTCCCGTATCGCTAGGCCGTCGCCGCCGCCCAGCACCAGCACCCGCCGCGCGCCCGGCGTCGCGCTCAGGCCCGGATGCACCAGCGCCTCGTGGTAGCGATATTCGTCGCGGGAACTGAATTGCAGGTTGCCGTTGAGAAACAGTCGCAGATCGTCCTGCCAGCGGGTCAGGACGATGCGCTGGTAAGGCGAACTGCGGGCCAAGACGATCTCGTCCGCGTAGAGGTGATCCTCGGCCAGGGTGGTGAGTCGGTCAGCGGCAACGAAACCGACGGCCAGGGCCAGAATCGCGGCGATGCACTGACCGCGCAACCAACGCAATCCCGGCGCCTGGTCGCGGAACAGCCACAGCGCCCAGGTCGCGACCAGCACGTTGAGCAGGCCGAACAACAGGCTGGTGCGGTTCAGGCCCAGATGCGGGGCCAGCAGGATCGGGAACAGCAGCGACACCGCCAGCGCGCCCAAATAATCGAGGGTCAGCACCTGCGCCACCAAATCCTTGAAGGCGAACTGCTGCTTGAGGATGCGCATGACCAGCGGGATTTCTAGCCCGACCAGGATGCCGACGAGCAGCACCAGCGCGTACAGCGCCAGCCGGAACGCGCCGGCCCAGGCGAAGATCAGGAACAACGCCGGCGCGGAGAAGCCGCCCAGAATGCCCACTGCCAACTCGATTTGGATAAAACGGGCGATCAGTCCCCGGAC
>WBUJ01000307.1 GCA_008933795.1 Candidatus Contendibacter sp.
GTCGTCCGTGAAGATTTCCGAAGCCGTTGAATTTGAATCGGAAACTGCCGTCTGGTGAGGATGTGATTTGCCGGAAAATGTGATCTGGCGAGCGGATTCCTTGCAAATTCGTTTTGTGATTCTCTCGGTGCAGGTGATTTGCCGAGGGGTTTGGGATGAAGCCGAGAGAGCGGCGCGACAGCGGCCAGGGTGACCTTCTGCGCTCGCGCCTGGATCAGATCATCGACCTGCGCCATCCGCTGGTGACGCTGGCGGGCAAGGTGGACTGGGCGTTCCTCGAAAAGACGTTCGGCGAAGCCTACCGGGATGGCCCCGGCCAGCCGCCTTTGCCGACGCGGCTGATGGCGGGGCTGACCATTCTCAAATACACCCACGACCTCTCCGATGAGGTGCTGTGCGAACGCTGGGTGGAGAACCCCTATTATCAGTTCTTCTGCGGCGAGGAGTTCTTCCAGCACGAGCTGGTGCTGGACCGCAGCTCGCTGACGCGCTGGCGCCAGCGCATGGGCGAGGAGAAGATCAAGGCGCTTCTACAGGAGAGCTTGTCGATCGCGGTGAAGACCGAGGCGGTCAAGCCGTCCGAGCTGTCGGAGGTCATCATCGACACGACGGTCGAGCCCAAGAACGTGATGTTCCCCACCGATGCGAGGCTGCTCAACCGGGCGCGCGAGATCCTGGTGCGACTGGCCAAGAAGCACGGCGTGAAGCTTCGCCAGTCCTATGCGCGGGTCGGCAAGTTCGCCCTGATCAAGCATCAGCGTTACGCCCACGCCAAGCAGTTCAAGCGCGCCAATCGAGCGTTAAAGACGCTTCGGACCTATCTGGGCCGCGTCATCCGCGACATCGCCCGCAAGGTCGAGGGCGATGCCTGGCTCGAGGCCGTGGTGTTCAGCGGCATCCTGTCGCTGGCCCGGCGGGTGCGCGATCAGCAGCAGCACCGGCGTGGACCGAAGGTCTATTCCCTGCACGCCCCGGAAGTGGAGTGCATCGGCAAGGGCAAGGCCCATCGTCCTTATGAGTTCGGCGTCAAAGTCTCCGTGGCGACGACGCACCGCCACGCCAAGGGAGGACAGTTCGCCATCCATGCGAAAGCGCTACCGGGCAATCCTTATGATGGCCATACGCTGGCAACCGTGATCCCGGACATGGAGGCGCTCGTCGGCAACACCATTCGCCGTGCCTTCACCGACAAAGGCTACCGCGGTCACAATGCGCCGCCCGATTACAAGTTCAGGGTCTTCATCGCGGGCCAGAAGCGGCGGGTCACCCCGAAGATCAAACGCGAGATGCGCAGGCGATCCGCCGTTGAACCCGTCATCGGCCATCTGAAGGCCGAACACCGCATGGGCCGCAACTATCTCTGGTATCGTCAGGGCGACGCCATCAACGCCGTCCTAGCCGCTGCCGGCTACAACTTCCGCCTCCTCCTCCGCTGGCTGAGACTTTTGTTGTTCCGATTCCTGGTCGCGTTCTTCAGCCCGCG
>WBUJ01000308.1 GCA_008933795.1 Candidatus Contendibacter sp.
CCTCTCCCCCTGGCCAGGGGGAGAGGGTTAGGGAGAGGGGGTAAGCTGTTGAATCTCCCGCCCTCTCCCCCAGCCCCTCTCCTGCAAGCGGGCGAGGGGGGTGAACGGTTACAATTCTGAATTCTGACAGGTCTTGATCGGGTGTAGGGTGGATAAGGCGCGTGCGCCGCATCCACCAGTTGCCTAACGTGGCGGATGCGCTACGCTTATCCGCCCTACGCATCCGAACCTATCAAAACTTCTGCGGCAGCCCACGAGAAGCGAAGCGACAGGCGACCGGTCAAAGGTGCAAAGATGCTGAAAGGTAACAGGGTCAAGGCGAAAGGCCCAAAGCGCACGATGACTGACCACGATCACGGCTACAAGCGGCTGTTCTCCCACCCGGAGATGATCCGCGATTTGCTCATCGGCTTCGTCCGCGAACCCTGGATCGCCGACCTCGACTTCACCACTCTGGAAAAATACCCCGGTGAATTCATTGACGACCGGTTCCAGCAACGGCGCAATGACGTCATTTGGCGGCTACGCTGGGGAGCGGACTGGCTGTACGTCTACGTCCTGCTTGAATTCCAGTCCGGCGTTCATCCCTTCATGGCGGCCCGGCTGTCCACCTACCTCGATCTGCTCTACCAGGACCTGATCCGGGGCCGGCAATTTGGGCGGCGACGCCGGGGGCGTCCGCGCCGCCTGCCGCCGGTGCTCCCCATCGTCCTGTACAATGGTCGCCGGCGCTGGACTGCGCCCACCGACCTGGCCGACCTGATCGAACCCGGTCCGGCGGGGCTGGACGCCTACCGGCCCCGCCTGCGCTATCTGCTCATCGCCGAAACCGCCTATGCCGACGCCGAACTGGCCGGGATGCGCAACCTGGTGGCCGCCCTGTTCCGGCTGGAGAACAGCCCGGATCCTGATACGGTGCAACACGTGTTGGCGGCGCTGATCGAATGGCTGACGGAGCCGGAGCAGGCTGAACTGCGCCGTTCCCTGCTGCTGTGGCTGCGCGAAGGGTTTCTACACACGCGGCTGCCGGACGTCGCCTTCCCCGAACTGAACGATCTGGAGGAGATTCGCATCATGTTGACCGACCGCGTCCTCGACTGGACCCAGCAATGGAAACAGGAAGGCCTGCAACAGGGCCTGCAACAGGGCCTGCAACAGGGCCTGCAACAGGGCCTGCAACAGGGCCTGCAACAGGGCCTGCAACAGGGCTTGTATTCGGAACGGCGGATGCTGCTGCGGCTCATCCGCCGGCGCTTCAGCGAGGCTGTCGCTGATCAGAGCGCCCCGATGTTGGAGCGGATCGAGCAGCTAGCGGTGTTCGAGGATTTAGGTGAGGAGCTGTTCGACTGCGCGGATGAGGTCGCTTGGCTGGCGCGGCTGGACGCAGCGGCTGGCCAAGACCCCCACTGAACCATGCCAGTCAAACTCCGCGCCAAGCACCTCACCCCCGTTAACAAGCTCGCCCGCACTGC
>WBUJ01000175.1 GCA_008933795.1 Candidatus Contendibacter sp.
CCCCTGAAGCGCTGCCCGCCGCCGCGCCAGACGGTCAAACCGAACCGGCGCCGGCGCCCATCGAACCAACCGCCGAGACCGTCTCCCCGCCGCCCCCGACGCCGCAGGCGGAAATCGAGCAGTTACTCACCGACGCTCAGCAACAAATGGACAATCGTCGGTTCACCGCGCCCGCCAGCGGCAACGCGTTGAGCACGTATCGGCGCGTGCTGGAACTGCAACCCGACCACCCCACCGCGATCGAGGGCATCCAGCGCATCACCACCTACTATCGGGATATCGCGCAACAAAGCCTGCAACAGGGGCGGCTGGATGAAAGCCAGGCCTACATCAACCGGGGATTGCGCGCGACGCCGCAAAGCGACGCCCTGCTGAGCTTGCGCCGGCAGGTCCAGCAAACCCAGAAGGCGGCCAGGCAACGCGAACGGGAAGAGCGACAAAAACAGGCCGCGCTGGAGGAAATGCAGCGCCAGCAACTCGAGCAGATTCAGCAGGAACAACTGCGCCGCCAACAGGAGCAGCAACCCTGGTGGCGACAACCATCGAATTACAACGACAGCAGCGGCTTCAACCAGCGTTGAGCACGACTTCCACACCGGCGGGCTTGGACCGGCGAGCGCGGAAAAAGCCCCGCAGCAGCGCGGCGCATTCCTCCGCCGAGACGCCGCCCACCACCTCGGCGCGGTGATTGAGCGCCGCGGATCGCAGCAGATCGAACACGGTCCCGGCCGCGCCCGCGCGGAGATCGACCGCGCCGAACACCACCCGCGCCACCCGGGCGTGAACCAGGGCGCCGGCGCACATCGGACAGGGTTCCAAAGTCACGTACAGCGTGCTATCCACCAACCGGTAGTTGCCCACCCGCGCCGCTGCGGTCCGCAAAGCCAGCACCTCGGCGTGCGCGGTTGGATCGCAGGCGCTGATCGGCCGGTTCCAACCCTCGCCGATCACCTCATTCCCTCGCACCAGCACCGCCCCAACGGGCACCTCGCCGGCGCCAGCCGCGCGCCGCGCCAACTCCAGTGCCTGGCCCATCCAGTACCGATCGCGGTCGCTGGCCGACACCCACGCCCCATCCACGCGCCCTACTCCGCCGCGCCGGCTGGGAACGGCCGAGCGGACTGATCCAGAGTCAGCCGCACCGCCCGCGCTAGATCCAGCTTCTGGAACGGTTTTTCCAGCAGGGTGCAATCGGCGGGCAACTGGTCGAGCCTGTCGGTAAAGCCGGACATCAGCAGCACCCGAAGCCCTGGCCGCTGGCGGCGAGCCTCCAGCACCAGGTCATGGCCGCCGATGCCGCCAGGCATGGTCATGTCGCTCAACAGCAAATCCACCGGCGCGTCCATGGCCAGCAGCGCCAGCGCCCCCCGGCCGTTGGCGGCATCGCGCACGCCGTAGCCGAACCCGGTCAGGGTCCGGGCCACGAAGTCGCGGATGTCGGGATCGTCCTCCACCAGCAACACTGTCTCCCGCCCGCGCAGGTGGTTTTCGTCCAGCGCCGTTTCTGCGGCGGCGATGGTTTCCCGCCCCCTGGAGGTATGGCGCGGCAGATACAGTTCCACCGTGGTTCCCGCTCCAACCTGACTGCGGATGCGGACATGACCGCCGGACTGCTTGACGAAGCCATAGACCATGCTCAGCCCCAGTCCGGTGCCAGCGCCGAGTTCCTTGGTGGTGAAAAACGGTTCGAAGGCCTGTTCGACCACCTCCGGCGTCATCCCCGAACCGGTGTCCGCAACCGTCAGTCGCACGTAATCGCCGGGCACGACATCGGGATAACGGGCAGCATGGGCGGCGTCGAGCGTCACGTTGCGCGCCTCGATTCGCAGCCGACCACCACCGGGCATGGCATCGCGGGCGTTGATCGCCAGATTGAGCACGGCGTTGGTCAGTTGGCCCGGGTCCACGCGGATGTTCCAGACCGTAGGGTCGGCTACGGTTTCCAGCTCGATGCTCGCCCCCAGGGCGCGATTGAGCAGCTCGGCGATTTCCTGCAACTGCTGGCCCGGAGCCAACAGGCGCGGTTGCAGGGCCTGTTGGCGGGAAAACGCCAGCAGCCGGCGCGTCAGATCGGCGCCGCGCCGGGCGGCGTTCATCGCCGTATGCGCGGACCGGTGCAATTCCGGATTTTCCCGCAGCCCCTCTTCCAGCATGGCCAGGTTGCCCAGGATGATGGTCAGCAGGTTGTTGAAATCATGGGCGACGCCGCCGGTGAGCTGGCCGACCGCCTTCAGTTTCTGCGCCTGATTGAGCGCCATCTGCGCCTGCCGGTATTCGGTCAGATCCTCGCTGAGCACGAAACAACCGACCACCGCCTGCTCCCCCTCCGCTCCCAGGTGGCGCGGTACGTGCGGGATGAAATAGGCGCGCACGTACATCCGCCCGACCGGCGTAATCAACTCAAACTCGACGTGGGTGGATTGGCCGCTCAGCGCCACATCCACTTGGCTTCGCAATCGCCGCGCCAGCGCCGGCTCCAGCATCTCCGCGAAAGTGCGGCCCAGAAAGGTTTCTGCCGGCACGCCAAACCATTCCGCGTATTTCTGGTTGACGAACTGATAACGCTGATCGGCGTCGAGGTAGCCGATCAAAACCGGAACGGTGTCGGTGATCAGCCGGATGCGGCTCTCGCTCTCGCGCAGGGCGGCAGCGACACGCTGGCGCTCCTCGATTTCCCGGGCCAGTTGGGCGTTGAGCGCCAGCAGTTCGGCGGTGCGCTCGCGGACCCGCGCCTCCAACCGCTCGTGGCTCTCGCGCAGTGCCGCCTCGGCCCGCTTGCGGACGGTGACGTCCTCGTAGACGGTGATGAAACCGCCGCCCGCAATGGGCTCGCCACGAATCTCCAAGACCGTACCGTCTGGACGGGTCCGTTCGAAGCAATGGCTTTCAAATCGCGCGGCTAGCCTGACCCGCTCTTCAACCAACGCCTCGGGATCGCCGGGGCCATACTCGCCGCGCCGGGCGTTGAAGCGAAACAGTTCGGCGAAGGGTAACCCGACTCGCATCAGCTCCGGTGGAAAATCCAGCAGCTCGATAAAACGCCGGTTCCAGACCCGCAGGCGCAAGTCCTTGTCAACGATGCTGATGGCTTCGTGCAGATGATCGAGACTGGCCAGCGTCAACGCGCCCGGCTCGGCATCGGACAGGCCGGTCAGATCCGAAAAAGGAGTCTTCAGCGATTCACCCATGTCATACCCTCCCCTCAGCCGCCCGGCGAAGCCGCCGCACGCTATTCCCCACGGTCCTCGGCTTCGGCTCGCTCCGGTTTTCCAAAACACTCGCGCTGCGTGACTTGGACGACCGCGATGATGGCGGATACGGCAGCCGCCGCTCCATCGTGATAGCGACCGATCCAAGTTTACTGCTTTCATGCATCTGCTTCCGCCAAACCGCCGAATTCATCCGGGCGAGCCCTCCAGCAGCAGCGCCACAAGACGGGCCACGTCGGAAATCACCACGGTCAGCCAGACCACGATGCTGATACCGACGGCGGCGGCGGCGATGTCCTTGATGGCGCGAATTTTCTCGTTTTCACGAGTCTCCAGAAAATCGCAGATGGCTTCAATCGCGCTGTTGAACAATTCCGCCATCAGGACCAGCCCGGTAGCCAGCAGGATTAACTCAAAATCCACCCACCGCTGGAAGATCAGCGCCAGCGCGAGGATGATCGTGGATAGCACCATCTTGTAGGCCACGCTGAAATCGTAGAGGACCGCGAACCGCAGTCCCGACAGGACGATTTTGATCTTGCGCAGGGGGTGATAACCCGTTTCGCCGGTACCGAGGAATTTGTTTCTCATCGCGTCTCCCAACTAGCGCCGTGCTACAGGATTTTTCGCGCCAGGGCGATCCATCCGATCCCCAGGACGAATCCGCCCAGTACGTCCGATGGATAATGAACCTGCAAATAGACGCGGGAGGCGGCCACGACGGCGATCAGCAGTGCGGCAACCGCCATGGCTGTAAACTGCCATTCCGGCCAGGTCCGGCGGACGATGAGAACCACGCACAACGCGAAGGCGACGATCTGCGTGGTGTGGGCGCTTGGAAACGACCCATCGGCAGGCAGGGCGATCACCGGCTCCACCAAGGCTGGCCGGGGGCGGCCCAGGATGGCCTTGGTGAGATGAACCCACAGCGCCGCGCCGCCGAGGCCCACGACCAGCAACAGCGCTTCCCAGCGCTTCTGAAAATAGAGCAGGGCCGCGACCAGCAGAACCGCGAGCGGCGCCAGCACATACAGCGATCCGAGCCAGGTCACGGCGCGAAAACCCGCATCCAGCCCTTCCGACCGGTGCGCCGCCATGAAGAGTAGAATCTGGTGGTCCCAAGACATGAGGATTTCCTGATGGGGTTGCGACTTGGCTAAAGTGTACGTCCGCGCCGCGTTCCATCCTACCGTTACTGGTGGATGCCGCAACGGCGACGGCGTTCCGCTTTGTCTGGGTGAAACGAAACGGTTGGCTGCGGTCAAATTTCGCGACCGACGGGTTTCATAGAGGGTTTGGATTCACGCACAACGGCGAGGAACGAAGCATGAGCGCCAAAAAATGGGCGAGCGGGCTCGTCTGGGTCACGATGCTCGCCTTGACGACAGCCTGTTCGGGCGGGCGACCGCCCTCGAACCTGGGGATCACGGCGGGCCGGCTGGCGCCGTGTCCCGGTTCGCCGAATTGCGTCTCCTCCGAGGCGACAAACGAGCAGCGGGTAGAGCCGCTACGCTACACCGGCGACGCCGGACCGGCGCGCGCCCGACTGCTAGAGGTACTGAACGGCATGGAGCGGGCGCGCGTCGTCCAGTCCACCGGCGATTACCTGCACGTCGAATTCCGTTCGGCGGTCTTCGGCTTCGTGGACGATGTGGAATTTTATTTCAACCCGCCGGGGATGATCCAGGTTCGTTCCGCTGCGCGAACGGGCTATTCCGATTTCGGCGTCAACCGCGAGCGCGTGGAAACCCTCCGCGCCCGCTTTGCCATCCCTTCAAATGCCACGGGGACGACCGCGAGGTGAAACCATGACTGCTGTGATTCCCACGGACCGGCTTCGAGGCGCCCTGTGGGGACTGTTCGTCGGCGACGCGCTGGCCATGCCGGTCCACTGGTACTACGACGTGGCTGCCCTGCAACGGGATTTTGGCACGATCCGCGACTACCAGGCGCCGAAGGCTTTTCATCCAAACTCCATCCTGTCTCTGGCCAGCACCGCGCGGGCCGGGCGCGGTTCCCAGGAAGGCGAGGTGGTCGGCAGCGTGATTCTGAAGGGTAAAAAGCCGTATTGGGGTCGGCCGAACACTCATTACCACCAGGGGATGCACCCCGGCGACAACACCCTGAACCTGCTGTGCGTCCGGGTGCTGATCCGGGCCATGAACGCGGCCGGGCGCTACGATCCGGCCGATTTCCTGCGCGATTACGTCGCCTTCATGACCGCACCGGATAGCCATAACGACACCTACGCCGAGTCCTACCATCGCGATTTCTTCGCCAATTACGCCCGTGGCCTGCCGTCGGAACGGTGCGCCGGCACGGAAGGCCACGACACCGCTTCCATCGGTGGTTTGGTCGCGCTGCCGCCGGTCATCTTCGCGATGTTGGGGAAAAACGACCGCGCGGCGGTGGATACGGCGCTGCTGACCCAGTTGCGCCTGACCCACCGCTCTCAAAAACTCGAACGCTACGCCCTGGCGCTGGGCGAGTTGCTGGTCCGCCTGTTCCAGGATTCCACACCCCTGCTCAGGCCGCTGGCGTGCGGCCTCGCCGAACGGTTGGGATTCCCGGCGGCGGCGGTGATCGCCCAGGTTGAGCGCGAGCGTGGATCCGATCTCGCCGTGATCGGTGGCCGGCTGAGTCCCGCCTGCTACATTGATCAATCCTTCCCGGCGGTCCTGTATCTGGCGGCGCGCTATCCCGACGACTTGGAGGCGGCCCTGATCGCCAATACGAACGCCGGCGGCGACAACTGCCATCGCGGCGCGGTGCTGGGGGCGATTTTGGGCGCAGCGCTGGGCTACGGGGCAATTCCCAAACGCTGGATAGACGGCTTGCGGGCGCGCGCCGAACTGGAGGCGGAAATCGAGACTTTCATCGCCCGGTTCGCTTGAACGGCCAGCTTGTTAACCCCGCGCCCGCTGGTCGAGTTCGAACTGCAACTTCTCCAGTTCCTCCCGGGTCCTGACCTGGTCGGTCACGTCGTACTGGACGCCCAGGTAATAGATCACGTTGCCCTCGCGATCCACCAGCGGGCGGATGGACAAACGGTTGAGGAACAGTTCGCCGTTCTTGCGGTAGTTGCGCAGGGTGACCACACACGGCTCCTCGTTCGCCAAGGCCGCGCGGATCGTCGCCAAGGCGTCCTGCTCGCGGTCCGCGCCCTGCAGGAACCGGCAGTTGCGGCCCACGATTTCTTCCTGGGAGTAGCCGGACATCGCTTCGAACGCCTGGTTGACATACACGATGGGATTATCGGGCAGGTCTGGATCGGACAGGGTGACGCCGTTGACGCAGGCATCCAGAATTTGCGTCAGGACGTAGGGAATCAGACCATCGTCTTTTGCGGTCACGAACATCGCAATCTCCCGCTATACGAATTTGAAGAAAACCACCAGGAGCCGGTGGCTAACCGTTGTCCAGCATCTCCTTCTCGATCAGCAGCTTCAATTTCCGCACCGTGCGCTTGGCGCCGTCCTGCAAGGCCATGCGAATCAATTTTTCGAAGGGACGCATCCTCAGTTCGAGTTGTTCCAGTTCAAACGTGAACGTCAGGTGGGTCGAGGGGCTGAGGTTTTCGAATTCGTAGAGGGAGCGATAGGGAGCGGTCATGCCCTTGAACGAGACCCGCTTCAGGGGTTCCAGTTCGGCCACCTCGAAGGTGGATTCCGTTTTGTGGCCCTGATCCACGCGCACCTGCCGGGCCTGATAGCCCAGTCGCACCGGGCCAGTCGAAAGCGGTTTGAGGTCCACCACCTCGGCCGACCAGCGAGGATAGTTGGCGACGAACTCCAGGGCGACGAACCGATAGACTGGCTCGACTTTCTGGAAGATGAGAACGTCCGCTTTAGCGGCGATCATGCGCGGCCCTCCCCTTGGGGTTGCACGATATCTCGAACCGGGGCGAGGATTGCCCAGCTAACTATCCTCGCCACCCTGACCTCTCCGTGATAAAGGGAGAGGCAGGGGATACTGAAAATCAATCCCCCACATGAAGTTTAACCCCAATCC
>WBUJ01000309.1 GCA_008933795.1 Candidatus Contendibacter sp.
GTGTCTCCTTTTGGGAGTACCTCAAAGATCGGGTGGCCGGCCTGAACGTGATCCCGTCGCTCGCGGAGTTGATTCGCCGGCCGGTCATGCCCTGAATCAACCTTACCTGTAGTTAATGAGTATTTACGGTTTTTCCCCGAAACCGACCTGGAACTGGCGCGCGCCTGGCTCACGAGCTGAGAGGCGGCGGAAAATCTGTTCGGGCCGGGGAGGATGTCAATTCATGCTCGCCCGAACCTCCACAAGAACCTGATCGAAGGCATCGACCCGGATAAAGCCCAAGCGCGGGTATTCAATGTCGATGATGACGTAAACCGTGACCGCTACGACCGCCGCGAAGGCGAGCACGTGGAGCCAGTCGCGCGACTGGCCGCCGGCCATGCCGTAGCCGGCCAGCAGCGCGCTGGCCAGCGCCAAACCGAACAGCATCAAGAAAATAACCGCTGGCGGATGCATCTGGCCTGCCATGGTGCGCGTGGTGGTAATGTCGATCATCTGATTCAGCGCCGGCAGCAACAACATCGTGGCTGCGGGCGGCGCCCCCTCCAACCGCCCGGCGGCGACCGCCCGAGTCCAGATCTCTCCCTGCAACTGCGTAGAGCGGGCTAACTCCGCCTTGGCCGCATCGAGGTCGGGCAATTTCCGATAAACCTCCAACCGGGAATCCACGTAACGCCGAAACAGGTCCCGCAGCGCCGGTTGCGCGCTGGCCGGCGCCACATCGAGCCGCAGGTAGGCGGTGCCGATGGCGTTGGCTTCCTCGACGATCAAAACCCGGCGGGCGTCGAACCGCGAAGCGGCGCCCGAGAAGGTGAACGCGACGAGCAGGCCCAGCAGGGCGAAGACCGCGCTATCCACCGCGCCGCTTCCCGCCCCGGCGCCCTCGGGATCTTGCGCCCGTCGCCGGACGCCGATCCGCCGACCGATGTCCAACAGCAGCAACATGCCGAAAAACAAACCCAGGGTGATCAATAAAGCAGTCAGTGCGTAGCTCATATCAACGGCTTTCCCGCATAAAAAAACAAGTTGCGTTGGAATTGAAGGACAGGAACGAGGCTTATCGGCGCGAGTATAGAAGACGATGGGCCGCTTGGCGCGGCGCGTGGTGCTTGCGTCAACCCATGCGCCGGAACGTGCTCCAGACCAGGCCCGGCAGGGCGATGCCGAAGCTCAGGAACAGGATGGTGAGCGTGGCCTTGAGGCCGTTGTCGAACGCCGCCAGCAGCAGTTCGCCGCCGGGTTCCAGCTCGGGCGAATTGGCCGCCATCACCAGGCCCATCACCGCCTTGTAAGCGTAACTGCCGGGTACCAGCGGAATCGCCGGGCCGACGGCGAACAGCGTCCCGCTCACCCCGAAGCGCTGGGCCAGGATCGTGGCCAGTACGCCGACGAGCAGCGCCGCGCACAGAGTAGCCAACACGATGCCCATGCCGCCGCCGCTCATCAGGGCGGTGCGCAACGCATAGCCCA
>WBUJ01000176.1 GCA_008933795.1 Candidatus Contendibacter sp.
GCTTTGTCCTTGCTCTCTCTTTCGGGCTGGTGGGATTGGGTAGCGCCTCGCCGGTCGGCGGGCGGGCAATAAAAAAGCCCGGCGGGGTAGCCGGGCTAAGGGGTGGGCACTGCGCTGGTGATCAGGCGTAGGTCGGGGGGGTCCCGCCTGGGGCCGCTGCTAACCCGAGTTGGGACAGGCCGTAGCGGTAGATGAAAAAGACTTCGCCGGCGGTCTTCGGCGTGCCGGCGGTGCCGCCGGCTTGCGTCTGGTAGACCTGGGCCAGCGCGGGGGACAGCGCGATGGCGGCGTCATTCCATGCGGTTTTCTGCGGGGCGGTCAGCGCAGTATAGGCGGCTTCGGCTGCCGCGTAGGTCAGGCCGCCCTTTCCGACACAGTTATCGACCAGATGACCGTTCCAAGCAAACCCGCCGGGCGTGGCCGCGATGATGCGCGTTTTGTCGGTGTCGGTCTGGCCGCTCTCGACGGTGGTGGTGGTGTTGACCCATTTCTGGAGCGCGCCGGTCACGCGCAAGCGGTTGCGGACCTCTTCCTGGTCGGCGCTGTTGGGGTTGGCCGGAATGACCAGTTGGCGGCTGTATTGGCGGCCTTTCCACTTGGCGAACACGATCGCGCCGCCATAGGAACCGCTGGCTTCCATGGAGAATAGGGGACCTGAGACTTTAGCCATGGTGGCTTCCTCATGTGACACTGAATTAAACAGCGCCTAGATTGGCTATTTTTTGATCAATGTCAAGGTTCATGGCGTGTCCAGCGTGAAATTTTCCCAGACAACTTGGGCGAATGCGGCGAAATTCCAGTGTTCAAGCTGCACGGTGACTACGCCGGCTCCGCCCGCGACAAACGAAAGGGTGATCGGCTGTCCGGCGCTGATTCCGGCGGGCACGGTCGCCGCCAGTTCGGGAACGTCGATGGCGGCGTTAGCCAGTACGCGCAAGGTAGGGCGCGGTTCGGCGTCGCTGGTCTTGGCGACGACCAGGGTGAGGGTGTTCAGGCCGGGCGCGACGGCCCAGCGCATTCGTTGCGTTCCGGGCCGATACCAGCGCCAGCCGGTTGCCGCCGCCGGGGTCTCGGTGTGCTCCTGCGGGTTGAACAGGCCGTTGCTGCCGGCGGTCCAGTAGATTTGGCCGCGTCGGTCGCCCATGACGCAGGGGAAGTGCCAGTAACTTTCTGGGTAGGTCACCTCGGCCACGAGGGCGCGGGGCTGAATTCGGGGGAGTCCTAACGGCTGGCTGCCGTTCCATGTCGGGGAGTAAAGGGCAATCGCTAGCCCTTGGCCGGGTAAGGCGTCGCGCGTTTCGCCGCTGGGGGTGGCTTGGTAGTCGGTGAGCCTGACCGAGTGGAGCGGTCGCCCGATACCGATGTCGCCCTGGTCTGCCATGGCCGCTAGTCGTCCCAAGTATCCGACGTCTCCAGCACGACACAACCGCCGGTCGCCGTCCACAAGCACAGGAAATCCCGCCCGCTCAAGCCTTCCGTTCCGGTGAAGGTGTCCAGGTGGTTGAGGGGCCGGGCGTGGAGGGCGTTCCAAATGCCCGGCAGTTCGCCTCGGGCGACGTTGGCTTCGTTGATGTAGGTCTTCGCTAAGTACAGTCCGCCGTCGGCGGGGTTGGGGAACGTGATTCCGGCGCTGCCGGAGAACGCGCCCGCCGTGCTGGCGGCTTTGGCGCTGTCGGTCAGTTGCCCGCCGGCCACGGCTCCGCCTACGCCGGTGTAGGAGCGCGCGAGATAGAGGCTGCCGGTGGTGGCGATGCTGGGGTAGCGGTAGTTGCACAGTTCTTGGGTGGTGGTGTAGGTCGCCACGTTTTCGACGAGTCGCCCGCTGATGGCGAACGCATAGTTGTCGCCGGGCTTGTAGCTCTGGAACGCGCCGAACAGCGCCATGAACACGGTGTTGGCCAGGTCCCCGCTGGTGACGAAAAAGTAAAACCGCCGGTCGTCCGCCAGTACCCACCACGCGCGGGCGGTGGTGTCCGCCGTGGCGGATTTGCGGATGCAGTAGCCGTTGGCGCGCTGGGCGGTGGTCGGAAATTGTCCTGCGCCGGCGTTGTAGGCGCTCATGGTCTCCCAGCCGAACAAGCGGGCCTCCTTGAGTCCGCCGGCGGATTGGCCGTTGTCGAGCACTTGCAGGTAGGCGCTGGGGCTGCCTGCCGTCTTGAACACGCGGGTTTTGCTGGCGCTGTCGTAGTAGGGCGATGTCCAGCCGGCGGCGGGCTGGCTGCCGTAGCCGTCCACCAGACACGCCAACAACAGGGCGTTCAGGCTGTCGGCTTGGCCGTTGAGGACGGGGGCGCTGGCGTCGGTGGATGCGTACAGGCGAACAGTCATGGGGGAGTCCTCGCCGATCTTACGGAGTTAGGAAGTCCGTGAATCGGATCGTTCGATGGTGGGTTGGCGCTGCGAGTTCGAGCGGTCGGGGCGGCGAACCGATGATGAAGCGGATTTTTGCGTCGGCGGTGGGCGCGGTGATGGCGGTGCGGAGAAACAGGTTCCAGCCGCTCAAGCCTTCCGAGTCGGCGCGCTCGTTCCACTCGGCGCGCGCCGCGTCGTCGAGGAGCTGCCACGCGGCGACGGCGGCGCGGTAGCTTTGGCGGGTGGTCTCCTGGGCCGCGCTGGCCGGTTGCTGGTTGATCGTGGTCGGATCGGCGGGCCGGTAGGCGTGGATTCGCCCGCTTGCTCCGGCGCGGAATTGCAGTGCGCCCTTGCCCCAGTTGCCGGCGGCGCTGGCGCTCATCAGGGGACCGGTGATCTTCGCCATCAGAAAGCTTCGACTGGGTGGCGACGGCAAAAGTCACGGACAAACAGATTGAACCCGGTGCGGCGCTGGGGGCGGGCCCGGTCCCGCCAGTGGTCCCGCTCGTGCTCTTGGAGTCCACGCCATGCGGCGGTAGCTGCGCCGATTCGGCGGCGGCTCTGCTGCTGCGGCTCGGTGCGGTAGTTGGTTGGGATAACGTGCCTTCTGAGTTGTAAATCGTGGTGGCCTTGGGTGGGGATGTTGCCGCGCCCCTTGCCGACTCGTTGATAGACGAACGCGCCGGTCTTGCCCCGAATGGATAGGCTGAGTTGGTGAAGCGGTTTCATGGGGCGGTTACCTGCATTCGGGATGGTTGGCGTTGTACCTGCGCTGAAAGTCTAACCAGGTGTCATTGACTCCCGGAACCCAGTGGTATTCGCCAGTTCCTGGGTTCTTGGTCATGGTTTTCAGCCATGCCTTGTAGGCGGCTTGGTGGCAGTTTTTTTTCTTCTGCCGGTCCTTCTTCGGGGGCTTTGGCCGCGGCGGCGGTTTCGCCTTCTTGGGGGCCTTGGCCTTTCGGCTGGCGGTCCCGATTCGGATTCCTGTCTGCTGGCTTCGCCCTCTTACGAAAAATTGCATGGCATCAATCCTTGCAGTCGGGGTGATCGAGGAGCCATTGCCGCCAGAACTCCGGCCATTTCGGAAAGCGAACTTCCCGCCATTTCTTGTCGATTTTGACGCGGGTTGGCGTTATTTCGCTGTGGGCGGCTTTCGCTGCCGCGAAACAGTCCCGAATCCTGGGCCGCTCGCCGCTCTCGACCTTGCGGGTTTGCGGCGGGGCGATGAATTGCGGGCCGTGCTGCCCCATGCGGAAGCTGCCGATTCCGGCGATGCTGCCGCGCGCCTCGTCGGAAAAGAGCGGTTTGGTGACCTTCGCCATTATTTCGCCCAGTAGACTTTGACGGTTTCGTGATGGATGACTTGCGCCTCGTCGTTACGGCTGCCGTACATCCCCATAGAGGGGGGCGTCGCTATGCGTAGGGTCAGCCGGCGCATGTCGTTGTCGCCGAGAAGGTGGGCTTTGTGGCGGGCGCTGTCGAGGAATTTCCGGCTGATGGTCGCGTCCCATTGCCCGGCGCTCTCGGGCGGAAGCTGGAACTTGTACCAGTCTTCGGGGGCCCAGTGGGTGATTGCGCCTTTGTAGCCTTCGATGGTTGTGACGGCTCGGTGTAGATACCGCTCAACCGCGAAGGCGAACCAGTTGCGATTGCCGCGCTGGGTCGCAGCGGCGGCGATGGTCATCTCGACATGAACGGCGATTGGGCGGTCGTCAATGTCGCTGGTGACGGTCGGCAACGAGTAAACCAGCTTGCGCTGAACGTGGTATAGGTCGCGCCAAACCTGGTCAAGCGTCGCGCCGGCCCAGCCGGTGGCCGGGTTTTCTGGCGTTCCGTTGTCGGCGGGCGTGGGGTAGGTCCGCGTGATGTTCTTATAGGTGCAAATGCTGGGCTGGTGGGCGGGGTCATTGTATTGCGCGGGCAAGCTGCGGTCGAAGTCGGTGACGGTGGGCGTTGCGTACTCGGCCAAGTCGCTGCTGGGGGTCAACTCCTGCCAGTAGGCCGGGTTGAATACGCCCGCTCGCATCTCTTGCCATACGGCTGAATAAAACTGGCTTTCCTCGACTTTTGAAGCGTTTGCCGTCCATTTCGCCGTCAGCCATGCCGCTGCGAACGAGATAAACCGGGTGGTGTAGCTGGGCTCTGGCCGCTGCTCGGCGATCCGAACGCTGGGCCGCACGCGAATTTTGCTGAGGCCCTTACTCGGCACCAGGTTTTTTAGAAACTGGTCGATCAGGCTGGGCGGGACAAGCATCCCCTGGGTCTTGGCCATGGCTATTCGCCCCAAGGGCTGGCGGTTCGCCACCGTTCCCAAAAGATGCGCCATGCCTGTTCCGCCAGCAGGGGCGAGGTAATGGCGATGCTGGTGTCGTGGTTGGTGGTCAGCGATGCCTTGCTGATGTTGTGCGATCCGATGATGACCATGCGGCGGTCAATCAGCAGAGTTTTTTCGTGCAGTAGCCGTTGGCGCATCCCGCGAATGCGCCAGCCGGCGGTGATCAAGATGGCCGCCGCGCCCTGGTTGAAGGGGCTGCGGGAGTTGATCGTTTCGCTACTGGCCAGTATCCCCCGACACTGCAAGCCGCGCCGGGCGCAACGCGCCAAGGTGTCGAGCAGGTCAAGTTTGAACCGGGTTGGCACGCGCCAATGCGGCGACAGCATGTAGAGCGACAAAAATATCGACTGCTCGGCGGCGTTCAGGGTGTTGACCAGCCATGGGCCCCAGTCGTCGCCCGTCAACAGTTGCAGTTGGGCGGCTGGGTCGTTGATCGGATCGCGTCTCATGGCCGTTCCGGCTGGGCGGGGGGGATGACGTTCTGATTGATATGCTCGCTAATGTAAAGCTGGTAGCCGTTCATGCCGGTTCCGCTGGCGCTGGCTTTCCATAGGTCTTTGTCGGCTGGGGGCAGTGCGTTCCACGCTTCGACGGCGGTTTTGAACCGTTGGCCCTGGGCAACTTGGGCCGGGCGGCGGGGCGTGGTGATCGTCTTGGGGCCGGCGACGGTGGTTTCGCCGCCTCCGGTCCGAAATTCTATCCCTCGGAACTTGCCGGTCGCCGCCAGACTGAACAGCGGGCCTTTGACCTTCGCCATTTATCCCCCCTTCTCAACCCAGCGCTGGATTATCCAGCCGGCGCCAGCAATGGCGGCGGTCAGGGCAATCCAGAATCCGCGCCGCACGCTGTTGCAAAACGTGCAGGTATCGCCTTGCTGGGTCTTGAGTTCGTTGAGGATCGCCGAATGGCTTTCGACCATCGCCCAAATGCGGTGCGTGTTGTCCAGGTGGGCGGCGATGCGTTCGTTGATCATCGCCAACCGTTCCAAGATCGAGCGCATTTCGACGGACAGCGGGGCAAGGGCGCTGCGCATGTTTTCGACCTCGGCTTCGACGCGGGCGAGCCGCTCGATCAACTCGGTTTCGCTGGTGTTGCTTCTGGGGGTGGCCATGGTCAGTAGCGGGTCTCGCACCGCAGTTCAATCGCGGTCGCCAAATCCATGGCCGTCGCTTCGTGGGTTTGGGCGAGTCGTTGCAGCCGCGCCGCGCTCGCCGTCGGGCTGCACGCGGAACAGCCGGCGAGAACCCAGCAGAGGGTCAGGGTCAGAGTCAGCACCGCCAGCGCCAGAGTGATCTTGATCGGCCAGCCGGGCCGGGGCGGGCGGCGGCTCGGTGGGCTCGCTTTTTGGCTCGGGGCCGGTCGGGGCATCGGCGGGGTCCTGGTGGATGCGGTCGGGAATCGCGTATTTGAGCACGGCGTCTAGCCCGGTGATGGCGGCGGCGATGACGCCGACATCGGCGGGCGATAGATCGCCTCGGTAGAAGGTAATGGCGATGACGGCCAGCACGCTCGCGCTGCCGGTGATGAGCCCTCGCAGCGATGAGCCTTCTTGGTTGCGGGCGTGCCGCCACGCCCGCCATGCGTTCAACAGGAGCGTCATTTTGTTCACGCTGCGCCTCGGGCTTAGCCATGGAACCAGTTTTCGCCTCGGCGGGTTGCGCGGACCAGGGCGATGAGCAGGTAGACGGGGGCGGTCGCCAGTCCGGCCAGATAGGCCAGTATCAGCCATTCCCACGCGATCATGACCCGAATCCTCCTGCCGCGCGGATTTTATCCACATAGCCCTGATTGCCCCAGCGGGGGCCGTCGCGGCGCGGGCTGCCGGCGTTGTACGCGGCGATAACCCCCTCCCAGCCGTAGGCGTCCAGGTAGCGGCTGGCCAGCCACGACAGGTGTTTACACCCGTATTCGATGCCGGTTTCCGGGTCGCAAAGCTGCGATAGGTAGGTGCCGACAAAGCCCCGTTCGCGGGCGGTCTGCCCCATGATTTGCATGAGGCCAAACGACATGGCCCGTAACCTGCGCTCGGTGTCGTTGCTGCATGGCGCTTTGGCCTTGATCGGGGCCGCTTGTACGTAGCGGTCGTAAAACCCTGGCTCGTAGCGGATCGCCCATGGGTTGCCGTCGGACTCGACCGCGACGACGGCGGTGACGAGCTGCGGGGCGAGAACGTACCGGGTGGCGGCGGCTTCGATGATCTTTGCGTAGAGGGGGGTCATGGTGAGCTTCTGGGAATGGAGGGCTGGATGGCCGCCCGCGTCAGGGTGACATCGAGCATGGAGCCTGACTCTATCGCTCTCGCCAGCGCGGGGCGCTGCTTGATGGGGATGTCCGCGAGTCGCAGGATCAGGCGCACATCGAGCAGTTGGCCGCTGGGGCCGGGGGTGACGTGCGCGCCGGCCAGCAGGGCGGGAATCGGGCCGATGGTTGGCCGTAGGG
>WBUJ01000177.1 GCA_008933795.1 Candidatus Contendibacter sp.
TTTGTGCATGGTTTGCGCGGTGAGATAGGACGCCCTGCAATGCGGACATCACCACATGGGAATATAGTCTTCCCAATTGATATCTATACATAAGATATCAGACCGAATCCGGGATTGCGGCATTATAGATTCATTCTCTTGACAAATGCAACTGAACGTTGCGCTAGCTCTACTGCGGGGCCATGGCGCAACAACCGCCAACGGTGGCTATCCCTCCAGCGCGTCTCGCCAGATTCCAGTCCAGTAACGGGTGACGGTCAGAGGCAGGCCGGCCCACAGGCCCAGCCAGTCCGCATTGGACAAATGGCTCCCGAAGGCGCGCGAGTGAAAGGGGGCAAATCCTCGGGTCGCCCATTCCCGGCCACACTGCGTCAGACCGGTCAGGATCAGTACCTCGTCGATGGAAGGCTGCCCGGAGACATCGCTGATTACCCCCGCCAAGGTCAGCAGGGCCTTGCGGAACAGGGTAAGGTTTTCGGGAAATTGCATCGCCCCGGTGGCCCCCAGTCGATCCAGCAACGCCATCAGCCAGTCCATGCCCGGGAATGTCCCCTGCCGCACCTGGCGCAGACCCGCCGCGACGGCGGCGCGCAGCGTCGCGGGGTCGGACGGATGCCCCAGCGCCGCCAGCGCGCGGCACACGCCGCCCTCGTTCAGCGTCAGGGCGCTCGCCACGGCCTGCACCACGGCGACGCGCTGCGCTTTGTCGAGCGGGGTGACCAGCGCCCAGTCCAGGATCGCCAGGCGACCATCGTTCGTCACGAACAGGTTGCCGGCGTGGGGATCGGCATGGAAACAGGCGTCCGAAGTAGGATTGCTCCAGAACGGCTTGGCGAGCAACGCCTCAATCAGGAGCCGCGCCAGCCGCCGCCGCTCGCCGGGCGACGAGCCGGGGTCGGTCACCTTGCGCCCCTCGACCCGCTCCATCGCCGTGATGCGCGCCGTGCAAAACGGCAGCAAACCCGGAATCAGGACCCCCGGGGAGTCGGCATGGAACGCGGCCGCCCGCACCAGATGGGCTTGCTCGCGGTCGAGTCGGATTTCGTTCGCCAACAGCCGGCGAATGCTGTCGAGCGTGTTGCGATAATCGAGCGCCGGCAGGTCGCGATCCGCGCAACGCTGTTCCAGAAAAACGCCGAGCGCCGCCCAGATCTCCAGTTCTTCGTGGAGTTGTTCCTCGACGCCGGGCCGCAGCACCTTGAGCACGCCCGATTGCGGCGCGGCGCCAGCGGTGGGACGCCAGACCAGGGGCACGACCACGGCGACGCTGGCCTCCGCAAGCGCCGTGGATGCGACCTCAAGGCCAGCGACTACCCCCAATTCCCGCTGGATGATGGCGGCGATCTCTTCCATGGGAGTAGTGGGCTCCAGCGACTCCAGCCCTTGTAGATTCGCGCGCAATTCGAGCGCCAGGCGCTGGTCGCGCGCTACGACCTGCCCCAGTTTGTGCAGGGTCGGGCAGCGGCGGAACAGAGTCGCCAGCCGGCGCGCGGGAGGCGTGGTTCGCGGCAGTTGCAGTTGCTCGGCGAGAATGGACGCCAGCCGCGCTGGCGACAGCCGCTCCAGAAAGAACTGCAATCCGTCCATCAACAAAGGACGATAGGCAGCATGGGCCTCGGGCACGAACCGCGCGATTTGCAGTTCCTCGACCCATGCTTTTCCGTCCAGCCGGTTGCTTGCGTTCGGCATTGGCAATCACCTTTCGATCAGCGAATTCCAGTCCCGCGTCGCTGCTGTTCTAGCCAGAAGGTCAGCGCCAGCGCGCCGCCACCGGCGATCAGCAGGCTCGGCAGCAGGCCCAGAGGCTCCGCCAAGTGGGCGAAGAACAGGGTGTAGATCTGAATGACCAGGAAGGTCGCGCCATAGCCGGTCAGCATCCGCATCGCCCACCGCGCGCCCAGCCAGACCAGCGCGACGTTCAGGCCCGCCCACAGTCCGTTAAACAGCACCCGTTCGGCGGCGCTGGAGCGATACCACCAATCGCTGGCTTGATCGAAATTGCCGAACAGCGCCAGCAGCCACAATGCCATTTCCGCGAAGAACAGTCCGGCGGAGAGCCAGACCTTGCAGAATCCTCGATACCGCGCCAGCGGCCCGGCTTCGCTCTGCTGGTGGATGACCGCGACGGCGATCATGACGATAGCCGCCATCAGGAACCGCAGCGGGTAGTTCATCCCGAACCAGTAGGCGCCCCAGCCGGAAGCGTAGCCGGTGAAGCCGCCGAACCAGGAGAAGAACACCACGGCGCTGAGCACCAGCAGCAACACGTTGCGCAGCGCGTAGCCCAGACCGAGCAGCAGCGCCAGGTCGATCAGCAGCAGGGCTGGCCAGTTGCCGGAGCCAGTGGAATAAATCGTACCGAGGGTGAAGGTCAGGCCGATCAGCAGCAGCCCGCCCAGCAGTTCCAGGCTCAGGCCGGTCCAGACCAGCAGGGGGCGGGTGCGCTTGAGCCATTGCCCACCGCCGAGACTGGCGACCATCGCCACGCCCAGCGCCACCGCCAGCTTGGGCAGCGTGAACTCGAACAAGGTCCGGCCGAGAATCGCCAATCCAGCCATCACGCTGATCGCGCCGAAGATCAGAAACCAGCGACCCAGCGATCGCCAGTCCCAACCCTCGGTGGGGTAGCGTTCGCGCAATTTCTGATGGATCGCTGGCTCCAGCAAACCCTCGCGCAGCAGTTCCTCCAGTTCCCGGCGGACGCGGCGGTTGCGGGATTGCGGATTCATGGCCGGCGCTCCATGTGGGCCTGGCGCTCGAAACCGTAGCCGAACGCCATCGCCATCGCCCCGGCCACCAGGAAAAACGTCCCGGCGGACAGCCGGTCCCAGAAGTGCTCGAAAAAGCGGGTGTACAGATCAATGGCCAGAAACACGATGCCGAAACCGGTGAAGCGGGCGTCATGTAGTCGGGCGCCGACGACGATCTGGGCGATGGCGGCGGCGGTGAAGGTCAGCATCCAGTCCAGCGGTTTCCCGAACAGGGTCAGGAACCACAGCGACAGGTTCAGGTACAGCAGGCCGAAGATCAGGTACAGCCCCCCGAAGCCGGCGCAGCGCCGCAGCGGGCCGGGTTCCAGCCGCCGTTCGTGCCAGAGGCCGAGCCCAATCGTCGCCAGCGCCGCCAGCGCCATCAACCGTTCGTCTTGAATGTGGGCGAAGTAGGCGCCATGCCCGCCGTAGGCGTGCCACGCACCCAAGCCATGGAAGAACAGCAACAGCGCCAGCAGCAGCGGCCAGCGCAACCGGTAGCGATAGGCGGTCAGGGCGGCGAGCACGCCAGTCAGCAGCAGGATCGTCGGAATGGTCTGGCCTTCGGGTTCGCCGCCCAACGCGACGTGCAGCAGCATGAAGGTTCCGAACGCCGCCGCCAGGCTGGCGGTGATCAGCACCGCACCGGTGAAGGGATGGAGTTGTTTTGGGTCGGTGGCCAACCGCGCCCCGAACCACCACAGTCCCACGCCGATTCCGCCGAGTAGCAGCGCGGCCAGCAGGGCGGATTGCGCCATCATGGCGATGAAGGTCAGCACCGCCAGCCCGAGTTGAAAAATGGCGAACAGTCCTAGCCATTTGAGCAGCGCGGCCAGAAACCGACCGCGGGTTTCGTAACGCGGCAACAAAATGTCCAGCAGCGACCGGTCGATTAACCCCTGTTGATGCCAGTCGGTAATCTCGCGGGTTAGCAAGTCGCGGGTGGTGGGGCGCATGGCGGATTTCCCGAGAAAAACACACCCCTGAAGTATATGCCCGCGCGGGGCGAGGCTGACCGATAGGGCGAATTACGGGGGTATCACTCGACCGGCGATAATCGGCCACTGGACGATGACCCGCAATCCCCGGCTCGGCTCGGCATCCTCCAGCCGAATGCTCGCCCGATGACGGTCGGCGATGCGCTGGACGATGGCTAGCCCCAGCCCGCTGCCGGGCGCGACGGTGTCCGCGCCGCGATAGAACCGGTCGAACACCCGCACCCGTTCCGCTGCTGGAATGCCCGGCCCGGTGTCGCTGACGGTTAACACCGCCTCCTCCCCGATGCGTTGTACCTGAACGTCTACCTGCCCACCGGCCGGGGTATAACGCAGGGCGTTGTCCACCAGATTGCCCAGCAGGGTGCGCAGTTCGCCAGGGTCGCCCACGACGGTAACCGCCGTGCTGGGCAGCAGACCCAGATCGAGATTGCGGTCGTCGGCGATGGGCGCGAACTCGGCGATGACTCTCTTGGCTATCTCCAGGAGATCCACGGGTTCGACCGATCCCGTAGCGGGAGCTGCGTCCAGCCGGGCCATGGCCAGCAGTTGCTCGACCAGGTGCGAGGCGCGCACCAGGCCAGCGCGCAATGGGTCGAGCGTTTCCGCCCGTTCCGCCGGGTCCGTGGCCCGTTGCGCCATTTCGGCCTGGAGTCGGACCGCGGTCAGCGGGGTGCGCAGTTCGTGGGCCGCGTCGGCGATGAACTGGCGCTGGGCGTCGAGGGTGTGCGCCAGCCGCGCCAGCAGGTCGTTCAGGGCATGGACCAGCGGCGTGATTTCCGCCGGCAGCCGTTCCGCCGCCACCGGCTCCAGCGCGCCTGGCCGGCGTTGCTGAATTTCGCTGGCGACGCGATGCAAGGGCCGCAGGCCAGCCCCGACCCCAAACCAGATTACCAGCGCCATGCTCGGCAGCAGCAACAGGAACGGCGCGAGGTTGCGTAAGGCGATGTCGGCGCTCATCCGCAGCCGTACTCGCGCCGGCTGCGCGACCTGGACGATGCGGTGGCCGGCATACAGCGCGAACAGCCGCCAGCGCTGGTCGCGCCAGAGCAGGTCGGCAAAGCCGGGCTGGGTGGCGAAGGGCAGTTCCCAGTCCTGGCGGGAGACGTACAGCAGGCCGCCGCCACGATCCCAGATTTGCACCAGCAGATCGCCCTCTCCTTCGCCCGCCTCGCCACTGATGGCCAGCGCCAGCAGGTTTTGCCGGCGCAGGGCCAGCGCCGCCTGCTGCAACTGGTAATCGAACAGGGCGTTGACCTCGGCGCGAGCCTGGCGGTAGGTGGCGTAGCCGGCGATGCCCAGCACCAGACTCAGCCCGACCAGCAAGCCGAGCAGCAGGCGCTGGCGGATGGACGTCATGGTGGTTCCCCGATCCGGTAGCCGACGCCCCGCACGGTGCGGATGACACTGGGACTCAGCTTGCGGCGTAGGTTGTGGACGTGGACCTCGACGGCGTTGCTTTCCACTTCCTCGCCCCAGCCGTACAGGCGATCCTCCAGTTGCTCGCGCGACAATACCGCGCCCGGCTTTTCCATCAGGGCGTGCAACAGAGCGAATTCCCGTGCGGACAGCGCAACCGGCTGGCCTTGGTATTCGAGGGTATGAGCGGCGGGATCGAGCCGCAGCGCGCCGATTTCGATGAGGTCCCGCGCCCGCCCGGCTTGGCGGCGCAGCAGCGCCCGCATTCGCGCCAGCAGTTCGGTCAGATCGAAGGGCTTGACCAGATAGTCGTCGGCGCCGCTGTCCAGACCCTTGACCCGATCCGGCACCGCATCGCGGGCGGTGAGAATCAACACCGGCACGGTCAGGCCGCGTTGCCGCCAGCCATTCAATACCGCTAGCCCCTCCTTGCGCGGCAGGCCGAGATCGAGCAGTACCAGCGCATAGTCGGTGGTCTCCAGCGCCCGTTCCGCGCTCCGTCCGTCCTGAACCCAGTCCACGGTGAAGCCTTCGCCGCGCAACCCCTTGCGCAGGCTCCCGCCGATCATCGGGTCGTCTTCCGCCAATAGAATGCGCATTTCAGTTTGAGCGATAGAAGTTAGGTGCGATCTTGGCCGCAAGATATAGCTCTCCTAATCTCAACAGTATTTTTTCCATCTTGGAAAATCCCCGATTGAATTACTTGGTTTTTCTGCTATCCATAGGAATGGTGGCCAATTTCATTATTCATCGTCCGTTCCATCGGGTGAAAGCCACCGACCAGCGCCTTCGTGCTCCGCACGTTGCAATGCCCTTTCGCAGAGGAGAAGAACCATGGCACAAATGCAACAGAAGAGCTTTTCCCAACCAGATGAAACAAGAACCTTCGACCGAGGAGAGTTGAAGCTGGTTGAATTGGGTGGCGTCACTTTTGGCCGCGCAATCCTCCAGCCAGGGTGGAAATGGTCCACCTGCGTCAAACCCTTGGTAAACACTGCAAGCTGCGAGGCTCCCCACCTCCAGTACCACGTTTCCGGTCGCCTCGGCGTGCGGATGGACGATGGTAGCGAACAGGAGTTTGGGCCGGGCGAGGTCTCCCTCCTGCCGCCCGGCCATGATGCCTGGGTCGTCGGAGATGAGCCAGTCGTAGTGGTCGACATCACCGGCATGGTGAATTATGCCAAGCCGTAACGATTAACCGGCCATCTCTCGAATCGCTCCCGAAGCTACCCATCACGATGGGCGATTAGATGCCTCCCACTTCCCGTGCAGGATTCCAGGATAAGCGCCGGGAGTTACGTATAACCTTGGTTTTTCCCAGCCGTGGCTGGTCCGTCACCATAATTTGATACCGGGACGTGCTGGTGGCGGTGCTGCCCACTGAAGATGTTAGCGATTTTTTCGATCCGGAGGGCAACACGATGAATGACACTTTTCCTCCGCTGGGTTTTCGACGGGTCAAGGTCATTGCTTTGGCTGTCAGCGATTTGGATCGCGCCAATCGGTTTTACGGTCAGCAGTTGGCGCTGTCACCCGCTTATGAAGGGACAGAGCAGGTTGGCTGGTGGCTCGATCAAGTGATTCTGATGCTGAAACCCGATTGGGAGGCGCCCACCGCGACCCCCAATCCCCGGGTGACCATTGAAACAGATCATGCCTTGGCGACGCAGGATGCCTTGCGTAGTCGCGGAATCGTCATCGCCGACGAGGTCCAGCCCTATGATGATTACTACGTGGGGAGTTTTCTCGACAGCGAAGGCAACAAGCTGTGGTTTTGTTCGCGATAGGCGACAACACTGTTAACGGTAAGCCGTGAACAGTGAGCGGTAAGCAACTATAGCGATCCTAATCTCATTGATGGAAACCATGGATGTCGTCCACAACTCATCTAGGGCTGCTATAGCTTTCCTATTCCACTTGTGGATCGTAGTGGCAGGTCGGGTTACGCTTCCCTAACCCG
>WBUJ01000310.1 GCA_008933795.1 Candidatus Contendibacter sp.
CCGCCCATCCGAATCTGTCGGTGATCCATGAAATCGCCCCGGAATGGCAGCCCAACGGCTTCGTGGCGCTGATGCGCTGGGTCGAGGGGATGCCCTTGCAGGATTTGCGTGGGGTGTTGCCCCTTCATGCCGAAGACCTGGGTGAACCTTCGGCGGAAATCCTGGCGCTGCGCTGGCTGGCGGCGTTGTGCGCTGCGCTGGGCGAACTGCACCGGGCCGGGCTGGTGCATGGTGATATCAGCCCGCGCAACATCATCGTTCAGGCCGGAACCGTGGTGTTGACGGATTATGACAAGGTGACGGAGGCCGGCAGGCCGGCGCGCGGCGGTACGCCCGGTTTCGCCAGTCCGAGCGTGCAAAACCGGTCCATCATTCGCCCCGGCGATGATGTGTACGCGCTGGCCGCCAGCTTTTTCCACGTCCTGCATGACCGCGATCCCTTCCCGCGCGGGCAGGAACAGGGCCTGGATTGGGAAGGAGTCACCGGCTACGAACGGCTGCAGCCGTTTCTGGAGCGCGCCACTCATCCCCGGCCCGAGGACCGCTTTGCCGATGCTCTCGCCGCCCGGCAATGGCTGTTGAAGTTACAAGCCGAGATGGACAATACCGGGGAAGTCGCGGCTCCCCCGGAACCGCCACCACCACTGACCCAGAATACCGCGCCCTGGTTAGGGAACCTGTTGTCCGCTTATCCGGGTTCGCGTCATGGCAACAGTGAAACGCGCGGTCTGGATTCGGAATTTGCCCTGGAAACCTATGTGAAGACACGGCTGGACCAGGCGTTGCTGGAGGAAATTCTGGCCGGACAGATCAATCTGGCGATCCTGTTTGGCAACGCCGGCGACGGCAAGACCGCGTTCCTGCAACACCTGGCGCGACGACTGGGTATTATGAATGTCCATTCCTCGCACCGGGTTTGGGAATATCCACTGGCGGATGGCCGGATGTTGCGGGTCAACCTGGACGGTTCCGCCGCCTGGCAGGGCCGTTCCGCTAACGCCTTGCTGGATGAGTTGTTCGGCCCGTTTCAGCAGGCGGATTACTCGCGCCAGAACGTGCATATCGTCGCCATCAACAGCGGCAAGCTGTTGGAATGGATCGAATCCCACGATCAGGGAACCTATCTGACCCGACAGTTGCGCCAGGTGCTGCTGGATGAACCGGTCACCCTCGATCCCGGTTTTTGCCTGATTGATCTCAACCAGCGTTCCCTGGTGGGCGGTATTGATGTTGCGTCGGGGCAACTGGGCACCGATTTCCTCAATACCCTGCTGGATCGCCTGCTCGGAACTGATGCCGATCCCTGGCAACCGTGTTTGAGTTGCAGCGCACAATCCCGTTGCACGGCTTGGCATTCCGTACAAACCCTGCGTGATCCCGAACGGGGGTCACGGTTGCGGGCGCGGCTGACGGACGCGCTGCAAGCCTGCCACCAGCGCGGCGAGGTTCATATC
>WBUJ01000009.1 GCA_008933795.1 Candidatus Contendibacter sp.
CGTGGCCGGTGGTGTCACGGGAACCGCAGGCCGGGCAAACCAGCATCGTCAGCGTCTTCATCGCCCCAGTAGAACTCACCCAACGACTCGACACAAGGGCAAATCCAGTGGTTTAAGCCCAGTGCCAACTATTGATAAAAATCCCTATTATGCACGGCAACACGCTGCGGTTATTCTTGAGGAGTTGCCACCATGATGAAAACATTCAGCTTTGCCTTGGTCCATGTCACCGTAGCATTCACGGTGGTGTATTTAATGACGGGTAGTATTTTAGCTGGCGGCTTGGTCGCCTTGGTGGAACCAGCCTGTAATACCTTGGCTTACTACTTCCACGAAAAAGTTTGGGCGGCCATTCGCCAGCGACGGCGGAGGGTGAACGATCCATTGTATGCGTGATAATGAGCGTAAGCCGTTTTGCGCTTGGTATTTTCCACCTTGGTTCGGTTTGATGCGCCCCGAAACCCCCGAAACCCGGCAACCCCTGCGTTACGGCTACACCACCGGCGCCTGCGCGACCGCCGCCAGCGTGGCGGCGGCGTATCGGTTGCTGGCGGGTCTTGAACTCGATCGGGTGGAAATCACGCTGCCGCGCGGCCAGCGGCCCGTGTTCGGGTTGGAATATTGCCGGTTGACGGCGACGGGAGCCGAGGCGGCGACGATCAAGGACGCCGGCGATGATCCCGACGTGACGCATGGGGCGTTGATTTTTGCCCAGGTGGCGTTGAGCGAATCGCCGGGAGTGCGTTTCCACGCTGGGCCAGGGGTGGGGACGGTGACGCGGCCCGGTTTGCCGATTCCACCGGGCGAGCCGGCCATCAATCCGACACCGCGCCGGATGATGACCGAACACCTGCTGCGACTGGCGACCGAGCAGGGCTATCGCAGCGGCTTCGAGGTGACCGTCGGAATTGAAAACGGCGCGGAACTGGCGCTGAAAACCCTCAATCCCCGGCTGGGCATCCTCGGCGGGCTGTCCATCCTCGGCACGACCGGCATCGTCCGACCGTTTTCCTGCTCCGCCTACGTCGCCTCCATCCAGCAGGCCATCGACGTGGCCCGCGCCAACGGTCTTACCCACGTTGTCGCCTGCACCGGAGCCGCCACCGAGCACGTCATGCGAACGCATTACCCGTTGCCGGACATGGCGCTGATCGAAATGGGCGATTTCGTCGGAGCGGTGCTCAAGCACTTGCGGCGCGCGCCGATTCCCCGTCTCACGCTGGCCGGTGGTTTTGGCAAGATCAGCAAGCTGGCGGCGGGCCATCTGGATTTGCACAGTCGCAGCTCCAGTGTCGATCTTGCGTTGTTGGCGGTCGAGGCAGCAACGCTGGGCGCGGACGGGGCCTTGCAGGAGGCGATGCGCGCCGCCAACACCAGCCAGCAGGCGTTGGCGCTGGCCCAGGCGGCGGGCTTGCCGCTGGGCGACCGGATTTGCGCGCTGGCCCGCGCCCAGGCCCGCGCCATCCTGCCGCCTGAAGTGGCGGTGGAAGTATGGGCCACCGACCGCGAGGGCCGGTCGGTCGGTCACGCTGGTTTTGCTTGAGCACTATAACCGGTCATGGCTTTCAGAGGGGGGTTGAATGAAGGATGCTCTCAAGATCACTTACACCTATGTCTTTCAAAACGGCATCGCCAAGACGTTCGACGTTTTCCTTGACCGAAAAACGCTTGGTCTTTTGACAGAGCCTCCCGTCCGGCCACCATCCTGGACCTTTTTAAACCAAAATCAGTGCGCCAATTGTTCACTTGACGCGCGTGATCATCCGTTCTGCCCCGTGGCGTTGAACTTCGCGGAGATCGCCGAACACTTTACCCATGCGATGTCCTACGAAGAGGTGCGCGTCATCGTTACGACCGATGAGCGGGTTTATTCAAGGGATACCGCGCTTCAGCAGGGTTTGACTTCGCTCCTGGGCATCATCATGCCTACGAGCGGTTGCCCGATTCTGGAGCCTCTCAAACCCATGGTGCGGTTCCACCTTCCCTTTGCGACGATCACCGAGACGGTCTTCAGGATGGTTTCTATGTGTCTGGTCGCCCAATATCTGCGCCATGACGAGGGGATGCCTTTCGACTTCGGGCTCAAAAAGTTGGCGCAAGTTTATGCCGAGGTTGCGATCGTGAACCGGGACTTTGTGCGGCGCCTGCGCGATGCTTCGATGGAAGATGCCAACGTTAACGCGTTGGTGGGCCTTGACTGTTTCGCCACCATGGTTCCCCTGATCGCCGAGGATACGCTCAATGAAATCAGGCAATATTTCTCGGCTTTTCTCGAACAATGATGAGAAAAGATGCGCATCCTGATTCTGGGTGGCATCGGCGAGGCGGTGGGGCTGGCGCGGATGCTGGCGCCGTCCCATGCCGTGACCTACAGCATCGCCGGCAAGGGCCGAGCGCCGGATTTACCCTGTCCGGTGCGCGGCGGCGGTTTCGGTGGTGCGGAAGGTCTGGCGGCATTCCTGGGCGAGAACGGTATCGAACTGCTGATCGACGCCACGCATCCCTACGCCGCGCGCATCAGCCGGAACGCGGTGCAGGCGGCGGGGTTGGCCGGTATTCCGCTCTGGGCCTACCGACGCCCAGCGTGGCAACCGGAACCCGGCGATGATTGGCGCTTTGTGACCGACTGGATCGAGATGATGATGGCGCTGCGGGAGTTCAAGCGCCCTTTTTTCACCATCGGGCTGGAACCCCTGCGCCATGTGGCGGAAATCCCGCCGGAGCAGCACTGGCTGGTGCGCTGTCTGGCGGCGGAGCCACCCGTTTCGCCTCGCCTGACCTTGCTATGCGCCACCGGACCGTTCTTGCTGAAACAGGAAGCGACTTTGTTGCGGAATTATCGAATCGATGTGCTGGCAGCCAAGAATAGCGGAGGCGGCGCAGTCGTGGCCAAGCTGGCGGCGGCGCGGCGACTCCAAATTCCGGTGGTGATGTTGGATCGTCCGGCGTCGCCGGTAGCGGATCGGGAATTTATCGAGGTGGGACGATTGGCCGCCGAACTTACTGCTTTTTCGTCTGATGGGTATTACACTTTGCGAGGTGGAGCTTCGCATCGAAAAGTGAAGTAAAACAATTTATTCCCAGACAAGTACATCTACGGTTGACCCGAAAATCACGACGAGGAGGACGAGGATGGACGTTCGCGCACTATTTGATCAACTTTTGCAATCGGGCCGCGAGTTGGCGAGCAAGGGCCAGAGTCTGGCGGAGCAGAAACTCAACATCCCCAGCCAGGGACCGGAACGCGAAGCCGCGTTGTCGAGCATGGGCAAGGGAGCGACCATTGCCGGCGTCGCGGCGCTGCTGCTGGGCACCAGCGCCGGGCGGGGCCTGACCGGCGTCGCGGTGAAACTGGGCAGCTTGGCGGCGGTGGGTGGGCTGGCCTACAAGGCGTTCCAGGATTGGCAAGCCAAGCAAGAGGGAGCGCCCGCCGCCGCTCCGGGTCCGGCGGCGAATACCCTGAGCGGGCCGCAACTGGAGCAACGCAGCCTGGCTTTGTTGAGGGCCATGCTCGCCGCCGCCAAGGCGGACGGACATATCGACGAGAACGAACAGGCGAGGATTGATGCTTACCTGCAAAAACTCAATCTCGATCCCGAAGCGCTGCATTTCGTCAAGAATGAATTAGCCAAGCCGCTGAACGTCAAGGAAGTTGCTGCGGGCGCGGATTCACCCGCAGCAGCGGTGGAGATCTATCTCACTTCCTTGCTGGCGATCAACATCGACAACGCCCAGGAATGCGCCTATCTGGACGAACTGGCCAAGGAATTGAAGCTGCCGCCAGAACTCGTCTCGGAACTGCTGGACCAAGCCAAGGCATAAGGTCGTGGGCGGTGAGTCCGAGCGTTGGAGAACTTAGGCGTTTTCCGATCAAAGACTTTACCGAACGGGGCAGGGTAGATAAGCGCAGCGCAATCCACCATCATTGCTGGTGGATTGCGCTGCATAGCGCTTTATCCACCCTGCCTGCCAAGCAGGTAGGATTATTCTGGATTCTGCTTTGCCTTATTCATCCGGGCAACTTGCTTTAACGGTTTGGCCATCATGCGCTTGAGCGCTCGCGTGACGGGATCGATGCCGATGCCAGCGTTTTCGAGCGCCGCCATGCCGAGGATGGGTTCCGCGTCTTCCGGGCCGAAAATGATCTGGGCCACTGTTTTTGATCCCATGAACGAGAGGCGGGAAAAACCATAAGGGTAGTTGAGGACTTCGCCATTGGCCATTTCGTAGACATCCCACCCTTCCACGGCAATGCCGGCTTGTTGCAGCGCGCTGGCGGGAGCAAGGCAATCTATCGCCCTCGTATCAACCAGAAATTCGTTCTCGTAAGGCTTGCCGGAGCGCGTCAGATTTTCGACGCGGACGGTGACCCGCGTGGGTCTCGTGACTCGTCTCGCGGAATTGAGGATAGTGACGTTTTCCGCGCTGGGCGATGGAAGGACCGGTAAAGGCATTGAGGGTATGGTCGAGTCAATAGTGACAGGCTCATTGTCGTCCAGCAAAGGATCGCCTATCTGGAGTTCCCTTGGCTTGACCGGGTGCAGATTTTCTATCTTTTGAGTGAGGCTATTTAGATTGATGCGGGCATATTCAACGAGTTGCGGGTTTTTAGAATAAAATTTCGAATAGATGTCAATGATTTCCTGGTATAGCCAGGCCGCCTCGTCGTACCGTTTTTTATGATGGTATTTGAGCGCGAGCTGAAGTAGCCCATTGGTCTTTTCGTCATCTTGCCCGAGCAGCGCCATTGTCATTGGGGCCTATGGCCGAGTCTATGCCAAGATGAAGCAGCCCGGATTTTCCACGAATATCCTGGAATTCATCCGGGCCGCCTCAAGTTTACGCCAAATACACCCGCTCCAACGCCCCGCGCGAGACGTTGCCCTTGCCGTCCTCCGCCTCGATGTAATAGCGCACGTCGCCCGCGCCGACCGGCAGTTTGGCGGTGAAATAATTCGCGGTGATGGCCGCGCCGGTTTGCGACGGATACGGACCGTTGTCGGTCATCGCCATGCGGGTTTCGCCCGTGGCGGCGCGCAGCACCAGCGTCACCCGCTTCAAGCCGCTGATGTCGTGGACGAAGGTATGCACCGTGCCCTCGCGCGGCGCGTCGAGCAGGCAGCCCTGGCCCCAGCGCTTGCCGCCGGGATTTTCCGGCGTGACCCACGGCGCGAAAATAGTCGGGCCAGTTTGGTCCTTGCCGGCGGACAGCAGCGCGTCCACCTCACTTTTGACCATCCCGTAACCGGCATTGGCGGCGTTGGTGACCTGTTGATCCCAAACGTGCTGGCCGGTCCAGTACCAGTAGCAACTGGTCTCGGCGGTCAGCATCAGCCGGCTGATGTCGTCCAGCCACGGTTTGCCGGGCATGGCGTCCTCCAGCGCGTGCGCCACGTTCTGGAACGCCGTCAGCACCGCCCAGGAATTGAGGTCGGGCGAGTAGGGCTGGTCGTAACGGCTGAACCACTTCATGAACTGCGGATCGCCGTTGTCGGCGCCGCTCCAGGAACCGGGTTCGATGTGTGCGGCCTGCGCGGGATCGGGTGGGAAACGGTCCAGATAGTCGTGAACCGTGGTCAACTCGAAGCGTGGATCGCCTTGCAACCACTGCACCAGTTGGCCGGTGTTGTGGTTGTAATAACTGTCCGCGCCACCGCCGTGGTTGTCGCCGTCGGAGTGCAGCAGGAAAAACGGCGGATGCTTCGGATCGAAGCTGCCGGTATCCACGATCTGGTTGTAGACTTGGCCCAGCACGTCGGGATATTGCAGCGCGCCGAAGCCGCCCCGCGCGTCCTCGTTGCCGATGTAGCGCTCCGCCGGGACCGCGATGATCTTGTGAATCTGGCCGTCCGGGTCTTCGTATTGAACGTACTCCGGCCGCAGCAGGCTCGGCGAAATCCTGGACCCCGCCCAGATGTTGCGCAGTTGCAGCCAGTCGTTGACCGGCGGATTCACCTGCTCGGCGGGATTGGGCGGCAGCATCCCTTCGTTGATGCCGGCGTAGGGATAGTCCCGGCACGCCCGAAAACGGTGGATGGAGTCGTAAATCACCGCCTTGATCCCGGCCTGGTTCAGCGCCGGAATCATGCGGATGTGGAAAGCGGTTTCCGGCGGGAACATGACGCTGGACGCCTCGACGCCGAAGGCGGAACGAATGATGCCCCGATGCCACTCCACCTGCTTGACGATGTTGCGGGCCGGGGTCAACGCCATCAGCGGATGGAAAAAGCCGAAGGCCACGAAATCGACGCGCGGGTGGCCCAGCACTGTCTTTTCCTGGGCGACGGCGCGCAGTTCGTGGTTCCAGCCGCCGAACCGGCCACCGCACAGCCCATCGGCGGCGCAGCGGTCGAGTTGTTCGATCAGCGAGCCGCTCCAACTGGTGGACAGCCCGGCGTGAGGCAGGCCGCCGCCGAGGTACTGGCGGACGGCGGTCGGGATGAAATGGGTGTAGGGGCCGCCGCGCGCGCCGAAGATCGAATCCTTCTCGCCGTCCCAGTACAGCCGGTCGGTGGCGTTGTAGTAGGGCTGGTGCATGTGCTTGTGGATGCCGAAATACAGCTTGACCGGCGCATCACCCGGTCCGGTCGCGACCCGGATGACCGGCGTGACCTTGGCGTTCGGCGCGATCCGCAACGGGCGGAATTCCTTGATCCAGTCGCCGCCGCCAGACTGGCGGATATCAGCCTTGCGGCAGCCTTCCACCTGCACGTTGATGGTGTTGGGCCACAGCAGTCCGGCCGGAACGCTGGCGGCGTAGGCGTATTCGCCGCCGCTGCCGGCGCTGGCCTGGATCGCGTCGCCCTTGATCAGGTGTTGTCCGTCCGGCGCGTGCAGGATCACTTGCGGAAACGGAACCGCTCCGTCGGTGACGAAGCGGATCGTAAAAGCTGGGTTCTTGCCCGATTCGTCGCATTGCAATGCTTCGGGCAGATCGATTCGCAAAATGCGGGTAAATACGTCAGTCATCGAAAACCTCGCGTTGGTTTGTCTTGCACAAATCAGTTTAATCAAGCTGGCGCGAATTGCCGCCCAATCTTGGGATCAACCCGATTCTTCGCGCAGACCGCTTTGAGGGCGGCGGCCGCATCCTTTACACTCCCCATGGGGAATATAAGAATAACCATTTGATTGTTTTGATTTAAAGAACCGTTTCGGCCGGAGGGCGATACCGAACATGGCGAAAATCATGAAGTTCACCAAAATCGTGGCGACGTTGGGACCGAATTCCCGCAGTCCGGACACGGTGGAAAAACTGCTGCGGGAAGGGGCTGACGTCATCCGGCTCAACTTCTCGCACGGCAACCACGAGGACCACGCCTTGTCGGTGCGCCTAGTGAAGGAAGCGGCGCAGAAGCTGAATCGATACATCGCCATCTTTCAGGATTTGCAAGGCCCGAAGATTCGGCTCGGCCAACTGGACGGCGATTTTCTGGACGTGGCGACTGGCGAAACCCTGGTGTTGACCACCGACGATCTGGTGGGTGGAATCCATGACGGCCTCAAAAAAGTGTCCATCGGCCATCGCGGTCTGCACGAGGAAGTGAAGCCGGGCGACCGGGTGCTGATCGACGATGGGCTGTTCGAGTTCATGATCGAACGGATCGAGGGACGCGAGATTTTCACCCAGGTAGTCAACGGTGGCCGGCTCAAGCCGCGCAAGGGCGTCAACTTGCCCAACGTCAAACTGAAGATTTCGGCGATCACCGACAAGGACCGAGCGGATTTACAGTTCGCCTACGACCACTGGCTGGATTACGTGGCGCTGTCGTTCGTGCGGGACGCCGACGACGTCAAGGAACTGATCGATATCATGCTGACCACCTACGGCCGCAAGATTCCGATCATCGCCAAGATCGAAAAACCGGAAGCGTTCCGGCACATCGAGGGGATCATCGCCGTGGCCGACGCGATCATGGTGGCGCGCGGCGATCTGGGGGTGGAAACCTCGCCGCAGGATGTGCCATTGATGCAAAAAACTCTCATCCGCCAGTGCAATATCGCCGGCAAGCCGGTGATCACCGCCACGCAGATGCTGGAATCGATGATCGCCAATCCTCGGCCGACCCGAGCCGAGGCCAACGATGTCGCCAACGCCATTCTAGACGGGACCGACGCGGTGATGCTGTCGGCGGAAACCGCTGCCGGCCAGTACCCGGTCGAGGCGGTGCGGATGATGAAGGACATTGCGATGAGCGTGGAGGCCAGCGCCATTTTCAAGACGCTGATGCACAAGAATGTACTGACCCAGGAAGATCTGCTGGCCAACGCCTGCCTGCGGATCGAGGATGCCGTGCATTTCGCCACCATGGATCTGGCCGACAAGGTGTGCGCCCGCTACATCGTCGGCTTCACCAACAGCGGAGCGAGCGTCCTCGGCTTGGCCAAATTCCGGCCGCTGGCGCCGCTGATCGCCTTCAGCCCGAAACTTGCCACCTTGCGCAAACTGGCCCTGGTCTGGGGGGTGACGCCGTTGCAACTGGGGATCGTGGTCACCTCGGTGGACGATCTGTTGAGTTCCGCCACCGAGTTTCTGCTCAACAAGGGCATGACGCGGGAAGGCGAGATCGTGGTGTTCACCGCCGGCGTGCCGGTCGGGGTGTCCGGCGGCGCCAACATGATCAAGGTGGTGAAGGTCGAAAAATCGGATTGAGAAGCTGTACAAAAACCCCTCTCCCGCAAGCGGGGGAGGGGCAGGGGTGAGGGCTGTTTTTCGATCGGTTAGCTGGCCAGAGGCTGTACGAAAATGTCTCTGACTGGAGCGGGCCGGCTTATAACCCCGGTCCGTTCCAATCGCCGGCCAGCGGCTTCCAGCCCGCGCCCGGCGGGCCGTAGTTGAAGGTGAGGTCGGCGATGCCCTGGGTGTTGCTGTTGCGCAGGAAGAAGAAGCTGGTGGCGGGGTTGTACAGGCCGATGGTGGCGGTCCCATCGCCGTTCCAGTCGCCCGCGACAGGAATCCAGCCCGCGCCCGGCGGGCCGTAGCTGAAGGTGAGGTCGGCGATGCCCTGGGTATTGCCATTGCGCAGGAAGAAGAAGCTGGTGGCGGGGTTGTACAGGCCGATGGTGGCGGTCCCATCGCCGTTCCAGTCGCCGACGATGGGTAGCCAACCCGCGCCCGGCGGGCCGTAGTTGAAGGTGAGGTCGGCGATGCCCTGGGTGTTGCTGTTGCGCAGGAAGAAGAAGCTGGTGGCGGGGTTGTACAGGCCAATGGTCTTGGCGGCGGTGGGAGCGCCCACGGCACTGAAGGTGGCGGTGCAGGTGAGGTTGCTGGCCGGCATGGCGAAGCTGGCCGCGCAGGGGCTCGGACTCCAGCCCGCGAAGGTGCTGCCCGCATCCGGGGTTGCGGTCAGCGTGACCGGGGCGCCGGCGGCGTAGTTGCCGCCGCCGCCGACCGTTCCCGATCCGCTGCCGGTCTTGGTCAGGGTCAGGGTGTAGGTAGTGGGGCCGCCACCGCCGGTGATCGTGATCGTATTCGTCGCCGTCAGCCAGTTGTTCGTTTCGTTGCTTTCGCCGATCACATCGAAAGGATCGGCAAACGCACGGAGATTATAAACACCTGGCGCCACGTTGGCGTTGATCGTGAACGTGTCCGAACAGGTGGTGGAGGCGCCAGGCGCCAAATTCAGACTGGTGTAGCAACCCAGGCCGCTATTGCTTGTGGAGCCAAGCCAGAACGAGACTTGCCACATCGAGCCGGCACTGGCGGTGGCCGTGCCCTGGTTCTTGATAGTGGCCGTAACAGGGATATTGCTACCGGCGATGGCGCTGTTAGGTCCCGTTACCGATGTAACCACCAAATCGGGCAGGGCCGATTGAGAGAGGTTGAAGATGGCGGTGCAGGCGAGGTTGTTGGCTGGCATGGTGAAGCTGGGCGCGCACGGGCTGGGATTCCAACCGGCAAAAATGCTTTCCGCATTCGGGGTCGCGGTCAGGGTGACAGTGGCTCCAGCCGGGTAACTGCCGCCACCGCCGACCGTGCCGTTGCCCGTTCCCGCCTTGGCGAGGGTCAGCGTGTAGTTGTTCGAAGCCTGCTGCAACGTCCAACCCGTGTCCTTTAACAAACCCAGGGTTACGGGGCCAGGACTATGAGTGGATTCACCGCTGGGCAGGGAATAGGTCATCAAGGCGTTAGGGGTATTGTTGTAGCTTTCCGCCAGGTGCGCGTAGCTTGAACCCGGGCTCCAGGTTGCCGGCGCGTAGAGTGGCACCCGCGCGCCGCCGTTGCCGGCGTTGGCGTTGGCGCCATCAAAGTAGAGATCGTTACTGGTCAACTGAGTGGCCAGGACGGCGGATGGATTGGGAAACAGAGCCGTATTGAGCAGTTTTTGCCCCGATCCGTTCTCGGTGAAAAGGTCGTAGATAATGGGGTATGGCGTACCTAGTCCCCATGAACCCTGACCACCGGAGACCTGCATGCTGCCCAGGAATCCCAAGCCATGGGTGATCTCGTGCAGGACCACGCTGGCGAAGTCAACTTGACCGGGAGGGGTATTGCCATCCGTTCCAAAGTACCAGTTGAAGGTGCTGCTGTAGGCGCTGTAGATATCCGATTGAGCAGGATCCAAATCGCTGCCGTGCAGGGCGTTGGCGACTGGTACGGCGTACCAGGTGTTGGTAACGGGCGCCCCCGAGAAATTCCGAATGAAATTATTGGCTCCGCCGTGTCCCAGCACCCCGGCGGGCAGGTTGTTCGCCCAGCAGGCGTCAATCGTGATGGGAGCGGGAGACTGTAATTGCGAAGCCCACAGATTGGCTGCGTAACTGAAGGCGGCCTTGGGCTGTTCGGGCCAGGTAAGGCAGTTGTCGCCACCTACCACGCCAGCGGGAAGAAAGTTGACGGTGATCGTCGCCTGTGCCGCCATCAACCCCTGTTGCTGCAAGGCCAATTCCAGCGGTGGTGGTACTCGCAGGGTGGATATGTAGGAGGGGTCGTGTCGCAAAATGATCCGTCGCGCCGGAGTCATGCTCTCGCCCACTTGGAGCAGGGAGACGGGGCGTGCGTCCGACGACGCGGCATCGTTGATTTCCTCGGCGGCGGCGGGGTTGTTCAAAAATGGAAGCAGCAAAAGCGAGGTGATGACTGTGCCAAGGTTAAGCTTGATGAGTTTCATGCAAACATCTCCTTCTTGATGCTATGTGACAACAGTCTCAAATGAAAAATATCCGTACATTAAATCAATGCATTGCGGAAGAAGTCCGACGGATTTTCCGCTGTGGCGCGCACGGTCTCAATCCAAAATCGCCGCTTTCAACACCCCCGGCTCGGTTTGCAACGGCACGATGTCAACGCTGTCGAGCCGGGCGCAGTAATCCAGATCCTCCGCGCAGCCCAGCGCCGCCAGACCGCGCCCGTGATGAGCGTAGCGCAGCAGTTGCGGCAGCCGTTCCTGCCACTGCTCGAACAGCGCCACGGCGGCGATGGATTCGTCGTCCCCCGCGCAGTCGCTGTCGCGTTCGACGCTGAGCAGATGGCCGATGGCTCCGGCGCAGATCGTATCTTCCAGCGAGAAACCGCCGCGCCAGCCCGCCGCCACGATCCAAACGGTATGCGGCTGTTCTTGCAGCAAATAGCGTACCACCGCCGCGCGGTTGGTCAGCGAGGCGGTCATCAGGATGGGTACCCGCTGCACCCGCTCCAAGGCGCGGGTGCCGTTGGTGGTGCTCATGAACAGTCGCTTGCCGCCGACCCGCTCCGGGGTACATTCCGCCGGCGAGTTGCCCAAGTCGAAACCCTCCAGCTTTTCGCCGCCGCGTTCGCCGGCTAGCAACCGCCGTTCCGCCGGCCAGCGTTTGCTGATCCGGAACAATTCATCAAGGTCATCAAAGACCTGGATTGCTTCCGCGCCGGACTCGAGCGCCGTCGCCATGGTGGTGGTGGCGCGCAGCACGTCGATGACGATGGCGCAGGCGGGCAGGTCGAGTTGGAGGCCACCCTTGCGGGCCTTCTTGCTCAAGTCCGGGACTTGGTCGGGGGTGTGATAGACGAAGATTTCCATGGTGGTCCGGCGCGGGTTGGCGGTTGGCCTTTATGGGGTCGAGTCGGGGAAGAGGGTATCTGGCCTTGGTTTCGTTAAGGTTAATCCACGTCCGTGCAAAGCGCCATACGCGCCTCGTCGGGCAAGGCGCTCCAAGGCCAGGATGAACCCGCCGGAGACGTTCCCGGCGAAAGTTGTTTAAAATTGAAAAAAATTGTTCGAAATTGAAGAACGTCCAACGCACGGGAACCCGCCATGTCCGCTTTAGCGTTTGAAATCCTCTTTCTGGAAAATGGCGACCGCCTGACCCGCAAGGAATTCGAGCGGCGGTATCACGCCATGCCGCGACTCAAAAAGGCCGAACTGATCGAAGGAACCGTTTTCATGCCCTCGCCACTTCATTTCGAACAACATGCCAAGCCACACGCACTCATTATGGGTTGGCTGGCGGCTTACTGGGCCGCTACTCCGGGCGTTGAACTGGCCGACAACGCCACCCTGCGGTTGGATGCCGACAACGAGTTTCAGCCCGACGCCCTCTTGCGCCTGCCGGAGCGAGCCGGCGGAGCCTCGCGCGTCAGCCGGGATGATTACCTGGAAGGCGCGCCGGAACTGATCGTCGAAGTGGCTTCAACCAGCGCCTCCCACGACCTGCACGACAAGCGCAAGGTCTATCGCCGCAACGGGGTGCGGGAATATCTGGTATGGCTGGTGTGCGAAAAGCGGCTGCTCTGGTTTATCTTGGAGGACGACGAATACTCACCGCTCCAGTTCGGAGCGGATGGGTTGTTACTCAGCCGGGTTTTTCCGGGATTGGCGCTGAACGGCCAAGCCCTGCTCGACGGTGATCTGGCTCGGGTGTTGGCCGACCAGCAGCGTTGCCTGGGGCAAGAGGAACATCGGCGGTTTGTGGAGGCGTTGCGACAAACCACCGATAAATAGCCGTTTCTGCTGGGGCTATTGCAGCAATCGCTCAAACCGCTGCCTTTCCTCGGCGACCAGTTCCCGACCGGCAAAGTCTCGTGCAGCGGCCGCCAGCGGACTGTGGCGCAGCGCCAGCGCCCGTTCGGTGGCCCGCCGCGCCTCGATCCATGCGCCGGCGGCCAGCAGGGTCACAGCCTCCCGTTCCCACGCGGCGGCCTCGGCTTCAATCGCCAGAAGTGGATTCAAATCCACCCCACAGCGATGGCAGATCGCTTCATCCCTGAAGCGGGCGCGGCAGACTGGGCAGCGTTCCATCACGACTCCAGATAGAACAGGATGTCGGACAACTCGGCCAGCGGTGTTTTCACGGCGGTAAAATCCTCGGCGGCCAGCGCATCGGTGATCTTTTCGATCAGATTGATGATGTCCTCGCGGTCATCCTCGCTGGCGTGATCCAGCAGACGTTGGGCCTTTTCCACCACCGCCCGCGCCTGGACCTGCACCTGATGCTCGGTGGGGGCGGTGGCTAGCGCGACGGCTTCGCCCTCAATCGTTTCTCCGCTACCAAACAGGGCGTCCACCCGCGCCCGCGCGGTTTCCAGTTCGCCTTCCTGGAACCGGGTCAACACGTTGTCGATGCGGATGGATTTCTCCAGGCCGGTGACTTTCTCGCGCGCCGAGACCTGCATGATGCCGTTCAGATCCAGCGCGAATTGCAGAACGATCGGATTACCTGCCGGGGCCTTGCTCAGGTGTTCCACCGTGAACTGGCCAATCTCGATATTGTTCAGGGCGTCCGGGTCCTCGCCCTGGTAAACATGCACCATCACCGTGTCCTGATGGTCGTACAGGGTAAAGAAGACTTCGCTCTTGGTCACCGGGATCGGGGTGTTCTTGTGGATGAGCGGCACGTAGGTGAACGGATAGGGTATGCCGTCCCGCTCGCTCAGGGCGCTGGTGCCAAAGGTGTAGGGGGTGATGTCCACCAGCACCGCCGACACCGCCTCGCCGGCCAGCATTCCGGCCTGAATCGCCGCACCGGTGGCGACGCACAAATCCGGGTTGACCTCGGCCCGCACCGTCAGCCCCAGTTCACTCTCCAACCGTTCGGTGATGACTGGCGTGCGGGTAGCGCCGCCCACCAGCAGCACTTCGTCGATGTCGGATACGGTGAGATCGGCTCCCTTCAGGGCAATATGCACCGCTTCCAGAGTTTCGTCGATGTAGCCGGCGATCATGGCTTCGTAGTCGGCCCGCGCCAGTTCCAGGGACAGGTTAACCGGCGCCCCCGCCTTGTCCAGCAGATATTCCTCCTCGATCCGGGTGAAGGGCTGATCGGACAGGGCGATCTTGGCGGTTTCCGCCGCCCGGGTGATGCGGGCCATGGCCCGACGCGACCCGCTGGGGTCAGCCCCCTGCTTTTTCAGATGTTCGACGATGTGTTCAACAATCTTGGCGTCGAAATCATCACCGCCCAGGTGGTTGTTGCCGTGGCTGGCGAGCACCTCGACCACGTTGTCCTCGATGCCGACCACCGACACGTCGAAGGTGCCGCCGCCCAGATCGTAGACCAGCACCTTCTTGTGGCCCTGATGGTTGGCCTCGTAGGACAGCGCGGCGGCAGTCGGCTCGTTGATGATCCGCATCACTTCCAGCCCGGCGATTTCGCCCGCTTCCCGGGTCGCCTGACGCTGGGTGTCAGAGAAATAGGCCGGCACGGTAATCACCGCCTTGCGGACCGGTTCGCCCAGATGAGCTTCAGCGATGGTTTTCAGCCGGCGCAGGATGATGGCGGAGATTTCCTGGGGCGAGTACGTGGCGTCGCCCAGTTCGACCCGGTCGGCGCTGCCCATCCGCCGCTTGATGGATTTGATGGTGCGCTCCGGGTAGAGCACGTACTGATTCTTGGCCGGCTCGCCCACCAGGATCGAACCGTCGTCGGCCAGACCGACGAAGGAGGGCAGGATCGGGTGATCCGGCGTGATGTCGATGACGATGACGCGACCGTCGTCCACCACCGCGACTTCGGAGTTGGTGGTGCCCAGATCGATGCCAATGATTTTTTCAGCCATGAGAAGAAACTCGGTTCAGTTCGATGACGGTTGGGCTGGCGGCGGGACGGCGGGAGCGGGCGGTTCCATCTGGCGGTTGACCTTGACTTCGGCCAGTCGCAGCAGCTCGCCCTGCCAGAGGTAGCCCTTGCGCAGTTCCTCGGTGACGATGCCGTTGCCGATATCGCTACGTTGCTCGATTTCGGCGGCGCGCATGGTGTGCGGGTCGAGCGACTGGCCCAGAACCGCCAGCGTGGTCACCTGCTGGCTGTTCAGCAGTTGCTCCAGCCGGCGCAGGCTGATGTCCTGCCCCTGGGCGATGGCCTGCAACAGCGCCTGTTCCCGTTGTCCCAACCCGAACAGGCGACTCAACACGGTGGGCCGGTAGTTTTGCAGGACGCGCAGGCCACTTTCCAGCCGGTCGTACAGCTCCACCAGTTCCAGCAGCACCGGTTTCAGGGCTGCCCGCCGCTGTTCCGGCAGCGCGGCGCGGGCGCGGTCCAACTCGCCGCCGAGTTGGGTTTGGCTGGTTTGCAGGGTCTCGAACACCGCCCGGAATTCATCCAGCGCGGTTTTAACTTGGCGCGATTCCAGCCGAACCTCGGTTTTCAGCGTCGCCAGTTCGGTGAATAGCGAATACAGATCGGTCCGACAATTTTCCTGGTCCGATTCGGCGAGGGCGGCATCGGGCAATTCGTCCAGATAGGCGCGGAAGCGCTCCAGCAGTTGTTCCCTGGTTTCGATGTTCATGGGGGCGTTATTTTAAGCCGGTCAGGCGTTGGTTCAGCAATTGCCGCACCTGGGCCTCGGATGGGCGGCGGCGCGCGCCCGTGGGACGCAGGGCGGAAACCGCCAGTTCCGCCAGATTGGGCGTTTCCTGATGGAACAGCCGGTAGCGTAGCCGGTCCCGGTGGGTTTTGATGGCTTCGTAGGCGGCGCGAATGGCCTGAAACCGGTCGGGATCACGCTCCGGCGGATGCTCGCGCACCCGTTGCAGATAGGCTTTCTTGATGGCGTCGTCATCGGCGGTTTCGGCGACGCCCAGCAGGTCGAAGGGATTGGGCATGATCAGCTCCGGCGTTTGCCCCGGCCGCCCCGGCCGCCGGGGAACGGCAGGGGGAGGTTCTCGGGTAGCTCATCCAACAGATCCTCGATATTCCCGCCGAGCAGCATCATTTTCATGATGGCCCGTTGAATTTCCGGTGGGAACTCGTCATCGGGTGGCAGTTCGTCCAAAATTTGATCGAGCATCCGGTCCCGCAGTGGCGGCGGCAATCGCTCCAGTTCCTTGCGGATTTCTTCCATCTCCCGCCGCATTTTGGGTGGCATCGGCATCGGCATCGGCATCGGCATCGAACCGCCGCCCTTGGGTCCAAAAGGTAGGGAGAACGGACTTTGACTGAGAAACCGGGTGATCGCGGTGGCGGCGCGATGATCCTTGGCGGCGGTAGCCCGTTCCATGGCCCGCTCCAGCCGGTCGTAATCGCGATCCTTGACCTGGTCCAGATCGCCCTCGGCGCGGCCGTAAATTTGGTAGTAGACGAACAGCGGCCGCTCCGGCTGGACCTCCAGCGCCCGGTTGGCGGCGTATTCCAGCAGGCCGTAATGCGGCGCTTGGTGCAGGCATTCGCATATCAGCAGCAGGTCATCCTCGCTGGTTAGCGCCTTGATCGCGCGTTGCAGGGGCTTTTCCAGGTCTTCCAGGACGGTATCGAGGTTTTTGACCTCTTCCTCACGATAGGCGTTGAACAGTTGCGCCAGGGCCAGCAGGTCGGCGCGGTTGGCGCTCAGCTTGCGCGGGTCGCCCAGTTCGGCGTCGCGCCGAAAATCGGCCGGGTCCAGCTTCAGGCGCAGCGATTCCACCGCCAGCCGTACCCAGGCCAGCAGCGGGCTGCCAGCGAGGCGGACGCCTTCCCGCAACCATCGCTGCCCGAGGTTGCGCTGGCGTTGTTGCAGTGCCAGCAGACTCCGGTTGATTTCGATGATGCCGGTGCGGGCGTTGTCCCGTTCCAACTGGCCGGCGCTGTCCAGTTCCTTTTCCGCCAGCGCATACTTGTCGCTCCGCATCAGCTTGCGGGCGTGGGCCAGATGAGCATTGATCAGGACGGTGCGGGCCTTGGTGTTGATCGGGTCCAGCTCCAGCACCCGGGCGGCGAAACCGGCGGCCTTCTTGTGGGCCTTGCGGGCGGTGGCGGTTTTGACTGCGGCCAGCAACACCAGAGGATCGTTGGGGAATTGCTTGACCGCCTGTTCGACCCAGTGGTGATACTCCTTGTCGTTGCCGGCGTCCTTATGCAGGAGCGCCAGTTGCAGGTAGGTATCGCGGTCGTTCGGGTCGAACCGCAGGCTTTGCTCCAGGCAGTCGCGGAGCCGCGAGCCATCGTCCCAGCCGTCGTCCCCCTTGTGCAGCAACTCGACCATGTAGCGCAGGATGAGCGCCGCCATCAGCCGGGAGTCCGGGTCGGTTTCGTGGCGTAGCAGATTGACGCACGCCTGCCAGTGACCCAGCGTATTGTCGAGGTCGTCGTCTTCCGCCCTTTCCGCTTGCAGCGCTTTCAGCCGTTGCGCCTCGAACGGCGGTAGCGGCCCAAACAGTGATGTGTAGGTTTTCAGCCCCTGCGGGTAGGCTACCAGTAGCGCCATACCGGCGCGGCGAGCCTGCTCCAGGTCGAACAGCGCCAGGTTGGCGACGATAAAATCGAACTTGGCCTTGTCGCCGGGAGCGTCGCCCAGCCGCGCCCAGTCCTTGAGCAGCTTGAGCTGGCGCGCGTCCAGACCGAGCAGACCACCGGCCAGTTCGCGCTGGGCCGGAGCGAGCGCCAACAACGCGCGGGCTGGATCGCCAGCGGCGCCGGCCCGAACCAGTTCGACCAGATCCTGGTAGGGGGAGGTCGGCGGAATGCGCTCGACCAGAGCTAAAGCGCCGGTCGGGTCGGTTTCCAGCTTGAGCAACGCTGCCAGCGCCTGGCGCAAATCCCGATAGGGCGAGCGAATCGAAATGGCCTTCAGGCGTTCGCGCACCGCATCTTCGGCTTCGCCTTGGCTGTAGGCGCGCAGCGCGTCCTGAGCGGCGGTCAACTGCGTGCGCAGCGGCGCATTCGGCGGGATGGCCTGGAGCACGTCTTTCTGCCCGGCGAGCGCCAGCGCGGCGAGCAGGGCTTCCAGTTCGCCAGCGGTGGACAGAGTGGCCGCGTGGCTGGCGTAGGCGCGCATGGCCTTGGCGTGCTGGCCGGAACGCAGCAGCCAATCTATGTATAACTCGGGTTGGCGGGCCTGGCCGCAGAGCATGGGAATGTTCTCCCACAGCACGGCGGCTTCGCGGTGCATGGCTTTCTGCGCCAGTTGCCGGGCGCGCTCCAGATAGGCGATAGCCAGCGAGTCGCGCCAACCAGCCTCGGTTTGTGGCTCGCGCTTGACCAGCAGCTTGTAGACGTCGATGGCGTCCTTGTAGTCCTGGGCCGACAGCAGGGCCGCGCCCCGGGCGATCAGCTCCCGCGTGGGCAGATCGTCGAGGCGCGCGCGCGGTTGGGGGATCGGTTTACGCATCCACGGGAATCCTGTGCCGGTATCAGATCGTGATGATAGCCAAATCGGTCTGTTCCGCCAGCGTGCGCGCGTCGCTGAGCACCGCGCACCGGGCCTGTTCCGGTTGCAGCCAGGTGGCCGCCACCCGTTTGAGATCATCCAGCGTGACCGCCAGCACGCGCTGCCGATAGGCGCGGCGCTGTTCCGGGGTGCGGCCAAACAGCGCGCCGAAAAAGGCGCTGATCGCCTCGCCGGCGGGCGAGCCGGGTTTGTCAATCGCGGCGATGATGCCGAGGATGGCTTCTTCCAGAGTGCGCGCCGGATGGTCGTGGGTTCGCAACCAGTCCAGCGCCTGGTCGAAATCGGCCAGAGTGTCGGCCAGCCGGGGATCGCGGTAGGAATAGAACCGGAACGCGCCGCTGTCCGGGTGGTAGCCCGCGCCGCCGCCGTAGGCGCCGCCCTGCTCGCGGATGGCCCGGTGCAGGTAGCCGTTGCGCAGGAAATCGCCCAGCACGTGCAGGGCCGGTGCGTCGGGATGATTGGGCGCGACGGTCGGGTAAGCCTTGGCGCAGAAATTGACCTGGGTGTTGACCCGGAAACCTTGTCGTGCGGGTTGCATGTCGGGGGGAACCAGTGCGAACGGCTCTATCCCAGCGGGGTGACCGTCCCGCCAGCGGGGGGTCAGCGCCTCGGCGATGGCGTCCTGCCGCTCGGCTTCGCTGACCACCAGCAGTTGCTGGGGCAGGCATTGCAGTCGGTCGCGCAGGCGTTCCAGCCGGGCGGCGAAGGCGGCCAGCGCCTCGGTCTCGTCCAGCGCCTCGTCGAGCGCCTTCAGGTTTTTCAAGCCTTGCAGCCCGTCCCAGCGATGATTCAGGGCCGCCACCGGACTCAAGCTCGATGTTGCGGCGGCCAGCGCCAGCAGGTGGCCGTGATCGGTGATCGCTTCCTCGCGCTGGGCGCGCATTTGGGCAACCAGCTCGCGCAGGCGCGGCAGTTCGTCGAAGCGGGCGCTGGTCAGGGTTTCCCAAAGCAGATCGGACAAGGCGGCCTGATTGCGGGCCAGCGCCTTGCCGGCGAGGATCAGGACGCCCTTGACCTGATCCACGTCGTCCACCCCGCCGCGCACGGTGGCGCGGGCGCTGAGGCCGCCGGTCACCGCTGCCTGGCGGGCCTGCGTCGTCCGGTAATCGCGCCCGGCGCTGCCCACTTCGGTCAGACAGGCGCAGAACAGTGGCAGCAGATCCAGTTCATCAGGTTCCAGCGCCGGCAGGTCGAGAATGGCTTGCAGATAGACCATGCCGTTGGTGCCCTGGGCGTACCAGTGCGCGGGCAACACGCCGATTGGGCGGGCGACGCCTTCGGCGATTTTCAGATCCGGCGGCACGTCTTCCAGCCCCACCTTGGGCAGCAGTTCCGGGTCATCCTGGCGTTGCTGGCGTTCGGCGAGCATCCGAGCCTGTTCGACGAGGCGCGCTTGATCGGTTTCGGCCAGCGTGGCCCGAATGGCCGCCAGCTTTTGCTGTTCCGCCACAGCCTGTTTCGCGGCCAGCGCCGGATCGGGGGCCATGGTCAGCCGGACCCGGTGCGGGTTGTCAAGCAGCAGTCGCCGGGTCAGGTTGGGGATAAAGTCCGCCACCCGGCTTTCCACCCGCAACTGTTCCAGCAGCGGATCGCTGTCCAGCGCGGTGATCGGATCGCCACCGTGAATCGCGGGCGTCAGCGCTTCCATCAACAAGCGCAGTCCGTAGGGGAAGCCATCGCCGGTGATTTCCCGCTCGCTCAATTCCAACTGGTGCAGGGCGGCGTCCACCGCGTCCTGCGGCACGCCCTCGGCGGCGACTTGTTGCAATACATCGAATACCTGTTTTTCGACCGCCTCGGCGTGTTCGGGGTTGGAGCCTTCCAGCCCGCAGACGAAGGTAGCCTCGCGGGTGGCGGTGTCGAAACCGCACAGCGGCGACGGGGCGGCGCCAAGTTTGGAGGTTTCCAGCGCGTGGCGCAGCGGCGAACTGCTGTTGTCCAGCAGAACATCGCTCAACAGCCGCGCCCGCAGGGTCGCCAGCGGGTCGGTGATCGGCCCCAGCAGCCAGCCCAGCACGATGTGGGTCTGGTCGCGCGGGTCTTCACCGCCGTCGAGCGGGTAGTGGGTGAGGTCCACGAGTGGCGCGGCGTAGCGTCGTTCGGCGGGAATGGCCAAATCCAGCTTCAGCGCCTGGAACCGGTTGAGGGCCTGGGTCTCGAAGCGATCCTGATGTTCGGCGGCGGGAATGTCGCCGTAGGTCAGGAAGATGGCGTTCGAGGGATGGTAGTGGCGGGCATGGAAGGCTTTGAGTTGGTCGTAAGTCAGATCGGGAATGACCTCGGGATCGCCGCCGCTGTTGTGGTGATAGGTGGTGGTCGGAAACAGCCGGCTTTGCAAGGCCTGCCCCAGCCGTTGCACCGGCGAACTGAGCGCGCCCTTCATTTCGTTGAACACCACGCCCTTGAACACCAGTTCCGAATCGGGATCGTCGGGCTGGGCGAATTCCAGCCGGTGGCCTTCCTGGGCGAAATCGCGCTCGTCCAGCAGTGGGAAAAACGTCGCGTCCAGATACACGTCCAACAGGTTGTTGAAATCCTTTTTGTTCTGGCTGGCGAACGGATAGGCGGTCCAGTCGCTGCTGGTGAAGGCGTTCATGAAGGTGTGGAGCGAGCGCCGGATCATCATGAAGAACGGGTCGCGCACCGGGTAACGCTGGCTGCCGCACAGCGCGGTGTGTTCGAGGATGTGGGCCACGCCGGTCGAGTCCTGGGGCACGGTCAGGAAGGCGACCATGAAGGCGTTGTGCGGATCGTCGGCGGCGAGATGGAGATGCCGGGCGCCGGTGGCGCGGTGGCGGTATTCCTGAAATTCCAGCCGCAGGGCGGGGACAGGGTGACTGCGCAAGTGCTCAAAGGCGGGAGGGGTCATGGATTCGGTTCGGTTGATGGGGAATCGGTGGCATGGCGTTCCAAATACCAGTCCACGGTTTTGGCGATGCCGGTTTCAAACGTCTCCAACGGGCGCCAGCCGAGTTCATCAGCCATTTTGCGGGCGTCAATGGCGTAGCGCCAGTCGTGGCCGGGCCGGTCGGTGACGAAACGGATCAGCCGTTCGTGCGGAGCGTGCTCCGGGCGGCGCTCATCCAACAACGCGCAAATCTTTTTGACAATGTTGATATTCGCCCATTCGTTGCAGCCGCCGATATTATAGGTCTCGCCCAGCCGGCCCCGACGAATCACCGTCTCGATACCCCGGCAATGATCCTCAACGTAAAGCCAGTCACGGATGTTGCTGCCGTCGCCGTAGACCGGAATCGGCTGTTGCCGCAGGCAGGAGCGGATGACCGTGGGAATGAACTTTTCGCCGTGCTGGAACGGGCCGTAGTTGTTGGAGCAGTTGGTGGTGACCACCGGCAGGCCGTAGGTGTGGAAATAGGCCCGCACCAAGTGATCCGACCCCGCCTTGGAGGCGGAATAAGGCGAATTGGGGGCGTAAGGCGTGGTTTCGGTGAATGGCGGATCGTCGCGCTGGAGCGTGCCGTAAACTTCGTCGGTCGAAATATGATGGAACCGGCAATCTTCCGCCGTTTTCCCGTCCAGCCAAGCCGTGCGCGCGGCTTCCAGCAGGGTAAAGGTGCCAACCAGATTGGTTTCCACGAAGGCCGCGGGTCCGGTGATGGAACGATCGACATGGCTCTCGGCGGCGAAGTGGACGAGGGTATCAATCTGGTGTTCGCGCAACAGGCGGTCCACGAGCGCCCGGTCGCGGATGTCGCCCTGGACGAAAGTATGCCGGTTGGGATCGGGCAGATCGCGCAGGTTGTCCAGGGAACCGGCGTAGGTCAGCAGATCGAGGTTGACGATGCGGATGTCGGGATCGACGGCCAGCAGATGGCGGACGAAGTTGCAGCCAATGAAACCGGCGCCGCCGGTCACCAGCACGTTGCCAGGACGGTGTTCCATGAGGGTGTGGTTCAGTTAAGGTCGGTGTCGAATTCGGCGATCACGGGCGCATGATCGGACGGGCGTTCCAGCCGGCGCGGGGTTTTGTCAATCCAGCAAGCGATACAGACCGCCGCCAGCGCCGGGTTGACAAGAATGTGGTCGATACGCAGGCCAAGGTTGCGCCGGAAGGCTGCGGCGCGGTAGTCCCACCAGCTAAAGGTATGTTCTTCCTGCGGGAACAGGCGGAAAGCGTCTTTCAGCCCCAAATCCAGCAACCGTCGGAACGCCGCCCGTTCCGGGTCGCTGCATAATACTTGGCCGGCCCAGGCGGCGGGATCGTGCATGTCCTGGTCTTCCGGCGCGATATTGAAATCGCCCAGCACCACCAGCCGGGGATAGCGGGCCAGTTCATCGGGCAACCAATCGGCCAGTTTTTCCAACCAGGCGAGTTTATAGGCGTACTTGTCGGAGCCGACCGCCTGACCGTTGGGAACATAAAGATTCAGCACGCGCACCTTGCCGACTGTCGCGCCCAGCACTCGCCGCTGCGGATCGTCCAGTCCCGGCAGGTCGGTGACGATCTCGCCGGCGGGCAACCGGCTGAGAATGGCCACGCCGTTGTAGGTCTTTTGCCCGGAAAACACGGCGCTGTAGCCGGCGTTGGCGATATCCAAGGTGGGGAAATCGGCATCGGTGAGCTTGGTTTCCTGTAGGGCGAGGATGTCGGGTTGCCGTTCGCGCAGCCAGTCCAGCACCTGCGGCAGGCGCACGTTCAGTGAGTTAACGTTCCAGGCAGCTATTTTCATGGGCTTAGAGCGAGTGCTCGCGGGTCATTCCTAAAAAGCCAGTTGCCAGCATCGAATCATATCATTTCGCAATTTGATGACTATAAGGAACCAGTTGACCGGCTGCTGGTGGCGCAGAGCCTCATCGAGCCGCTGATTTTCCTGGCGACCGATGCCAAGCTGGCGCGCTACGGTTCCACGGTGCGGGAGTATAGGTTTGATAGGTCTGGTCGCCCTTGGCGGATGCCAAGCTGGCGCGCTACGGTTCCACGGTGCGGGTGGTATAGACGTTCGAAGGCTAGCGGGTGGCGCCAGACATGGCGTTGATGATGGCTTGGGTTCGCAGACTGACGGTGGTGATGCGTCCAAGCAGGTCGATGACCCTTTCCTTGTGGTCAGCGAAGCGGTAGACATCGAACCGGGTGCGGAGCGTGGGGTCTTTCGGTTTGCCTTCCTTGTACTGATCGAGAATGCATTCCAGCGCCGAGCGGTTGCCCAGCCGGTATTGCCAGACTTCGGGCGGCAGACCGAGCAGTGTGGTTTGCGCGTCCAGCATAATCCGGCCGTTATCCGGGTCGGCCTTGAGCAGGGCTTTGGGCGGATGGTCAGCGGCGGGTAAATCAACCCGCTGAAGTGGGTACGGCTCGACCGTTTCATAGCCGATGTGCAGATCCATCAATTCCCGGCCCCAGTCAGCCCATTGCCAGAAATCAGGGTGGAACGGGATGCGTGGAAACTCGCGTTTAAGATTCAAGGCGTATTTGTCGCGGTAGACCGGATCGTGCAGCGCGCCATAGACGTAGTGAAAGATCGCTTCTTTGGTAATGGGCCGTTTGGGTCTGGCGCGGCCAGGTTTGTAATGCTTTTTGAACTGATCGAGCGCCCAGTCGGTGATATTTTCCGTGCGATTACCCTTGGTGTCGTAACGATAGCGCGCTAGAGATTGAGTTTTTTCCAGGACATCATAGCAGGGCACACAATTTGTACAAAGCGCTTGGAATGGTTTGTTCGAAGAGGAGCCACTTATCAAAATCACGCTGTTATCGAAGCCTACAGGAAATAGCTGTTGTTGCAAATAGCGCATTTCATTGAGTTGCTTGCTATAGTAAAGACTGCGGGTTACGAAGGGACGATACAGACTTCTTACGATGAGTTCACTGTCGTAGGTATAACTGATTCCCTTTTTTAGATCATCCTTCATGGCCCGCGTCCACTTGATCGAATAATCCAGCATATCAGCAAGATGATCGCTGTCCAGTACGCTCGATAGCTTCATCAAGTCTGCATTGTATAGCTCGATGATGGTGCGCACCTTCTCTTGAAGTATTTTGGGATCATGGTCATAGACCCATTCATCTCGGGCCGTTACAACACCAAGCGAAAACAGTTTGAAAATTGCTCTTTCCTGTGATGTCTGTTTCGCCGCCTTGGCTTCCCTGGAAGCCAGTGGAATCAGCCTGTCAAAATCATTTTGTGGCAGGTTAATCCAGTTGTGCTGAGGATCGGGACGAATTTCCTGGAACCGGCGATGCCAGATCGGGGTCGCCTGCAGGAATTCGCGCTTTTCATCCGCTTTCGCATAATCGCGCACCGCTTCATAGAAAATGCGGCAACCCTGCGCGCCTTGCTTTTTGACGCAGAAATAAATGGCGACGCCAACCCGAATCTGATTGTCAAACACGTTTCCGCCTTCCTGGCGGCGGCGTTCGCCACTGGTGCGGGCGTTGCCTTTGAGATCAACGATTCGGATTTCGTTGAATTCCTGAGTCAGGACCTTGCGGAAACCGTCGAACGTGCGGCTGTCAATGAGCGATGAATTGTTGACGAAGGCGATGATGCCATTTTCCGCCACCCGGTCGCTGGCCCAGCGGAAAAACCGGGCGTACATGTCATACAGCTTGGTTTTCTGCGCGGTGCTGGCGGCAATGTAGGTTTCCCGGATGCGCCGGTCCACTTCCGGGTATTCACGATTTTTGTTGTTGTCGTTCTCGTTCAACTGATTGGCGTTGTACGGCGGATTGCCGATGATCACGCTGATCGTCCGGCTGTTCTGACGGCGGATGCGGGCAAAGTTTTCCTCGGTGATCGCGCCGAACAGGTCGCCCGTCGTTCCCCGCGCGGCGGTGTGTGGCCCTACGTTGTCGAGCGTGTCCACGAAACACAGATTGGTAAATTCCTGATATTCGCCGGTGATCGCTGCGTAAGTCGCCTCAATATTCAGGTTGGCGACGTAGTACGGCAGGATGGCGACCTCGTTGGCGTGTAGCTCCTCGCGGTATTTCGCTTTCAGCTTGGCCGGCTGGCCGCGAAAGTGCTCCAGCAGTTCGCAGATAAACGTGCCGGTGCCAGTGGCCGGGTCGAAAATCTCGACATCGCGGTCAATCAGATTCCGGCCAAAATGGGTTTCGCACAGCCAGTCGGCGCTTTCGATCATGAAGCGCACGAGTTCGTTGGGGGTGTAGATCACGCCGAGCCGGTCGGCGGCCTTGATGTTGTAGACCCGGTAAAAGTTTTCGTAGAGAACCTTGAGGAAGGTTTGCTTTTCGTGGTGGGTGTCAATCCGCGCGGCGGCGGCGCGAATTGCGGCGTAGTACGGCGCCAGGCCCTTGAGCGTCTGGAACTTGGTGTTGCCGGTGAAAAAGACCCCTTCCAGCGCGTACAACTCGCGGGCGATGTGATTGTCCCGGTGGAACAAGGCGCCGGGGAAGACCGCGACGAACAATTCCTCAGTCAGCACGTGCTGGATGAGCATTTCGCGCACGTCGGCAATGCCCAGGGTCGGGTTGATTGCCCCCCGCGCCTGATCGAGGAACGCTTGGGCCGCCGTCCGAAAGGTCGGATTGTCGGTGTGCGCCCGTTCGATCATGGCGCGCAACGCGGCCAGCACCGCCGGCAGATCAGCCTTGAACTGCGCGACCGCCTGGCGGAATTCGGTGATTTCGGCCCGTTCGTAGGCGAAAAACCGCTTGAGCAGCTTTTCCAGTTGCGCCACGTCGCCCACCGCGCAGCGCATGACCTCGACCCGGTTCTGGATCAGGACCGCCCGGCTGGAGTCCTCGAAAATGATGTTGTCGCGCGGATAGCCGCGCTGGAATTTGAACGCGATCTCGGCGTCCAGATCGTCCCGCTCGTCCTTGGCTTCCCAGTAGCCGAACGGGATGCGCAGCGCGTGCAGCAAGGCGCCGTCCACGTAACGGCGCTCGCCGGCAGGCGTGGCAATCTCGTATTCCGGCACGAAAATCAGTTCATGCGACCGCGCCCAGCCCTTGAGCAGGTCCTTGAACGCCTCGCGCACCACCGATTCGCGCTGGCTGCCGGACGCCTGGCGCAGATCGTGAAGCTGGTTGAGATAGTGTTGAATCAGCAGTTGGCTCATGCGCTAATCCTAGCAAGTTTCCACTTTGAGCTATATCCACATGCGCATTCCCCGATTTTATCTGCCCGCGCCGCTGACCGTCGGCGCGACCGTGACGCTGGACGACAACGCTTTTAACCATGCGGTGCGGGTGTTGCGGCTCAAGCCTGGCGTGGCGCTGACGCTGTTCAACGGCGCAGGCGGCGCGTTCGCGGCAACGCTGACGGATGTGAACAAACGGAGTGCCCAGGCGCGAGTGACTGAAGCCTTGCCCGGCGACGTGGAGTCGCCGCTGCGAGTGATGCTGGCGCAGGGGGTTTCGCGCGGCGACAAGATGGATTACACCCTGCAAAAAGCGGTTGAGCTGGGCGTCGCCGCCATTCAGCCGCTGTTGACCGAACGCAGCGGCGTGGACCTCAGCGGCGACCGGCTGACGCGGAAGGTTCAGCACTGGCGCGGGATTCTCATCGGCGCCTGCGAACAGTGTGGTCGCAACCGGCTGCCGGAATTGCGGGAGCCGCTGCCGCTGGCAACATGGCTCAACCAGCCGGTCGAACCGGGCTGGCGCCTGCTACTCGATCCGCTGGCGGAACGGGGCTTGCGCGGGTTGGAACGACCAGAGGGAGCGGTAACGCTATTGATCGGTTCGGAAGGCGGCCTGAGTTCGGCGGAAATCGCCCAGGCCCGTGCAGCCGGATTCGTCGGCGTCCGGCTTGGGCCGCGCGTGCTGCGCACCGAAACCGCCGGCGTGGCGGCGCTGGCGGCGGCGCAAGCCTTGTGGGGGGACTGGGATTAGCGTGGTGTTTCGATTGAGCCGTCAGGAACGGGGCTTGCGATACGCTTCCAAAGCGTCGTTGATTTCGTCGAGATCAAAACGCTCGGGATCAAAATCCTCCTCCAGCCATTCGCGCATGTCCTGGTATTCAGGATGCTTGGGATCCTGAATGATCGCGATCAGGTTTTCATACCCCCAGACGCCACCGCAATCTTCTGGCGGACAGGCGCGTTTTCCCTTGATGCAGCTTGGAATCATCATGGAGTCATCATGTGGCAGTATCTTTTCAAGGACGATCTTATGCTGCCAACTATCGCCAAAGTCATACTCGTAGGTCAGGGAAGCTTTTTCCTTTTTCAGGAGTTGGGACAGCTTGTATTTGGATTCATCCTTGAAGTCCATTTCAAAACCATGCGCCATATCCTCGTATGGAGCGCTATACGTAACGCCGCGCACTGTGAATTGATGCAGATGGTTATCAGTCCAGCCCATCACATCCTGAAGGATATTGTGAAACAGGCCCAAGTCCATATCGCTCGCAACCAGGATACGTCTCCAAATGGGAGGCTTGGATTCAGCCAGAGTCACTTTTAGTTGATAAATCGGCGATGGTTTTTTCATGAATCTTACTCCGAATTCATCGATTCGAGGAGAAGGAGTTATGGATGGAACCTTGAGCTGAAAAATTCGCCGGTCAAGCGTGGCGGCTGGCCTTGAATTCCCGCCGCGCCTCGGCGATCGCTGCCAGCCGATTCCGTTGCAGCGCCTCGGCCAGCGCCAAGCCGGCCAAACCCTGTTCCACCAGCGGCCGCGCCCGAACGCCCGCCGCCGCCTGGTGAATCTGGCGCATGAAATCCGCCTGCGCGTAATCGCGGTTTTCCAATCCCGATCGGCCCCGGGCGTCGGCTTCGCAGGCGACGAGGAACTGTTCGAATCGTTGCGGCTTGCGCAGCGCGTCCAGACCCTGCACGGTATTGAGCAGGGTCTTCGGGCGCAATTCCAGGGCGCGGTGGCAATGGGTATGGTAGCGCGCGGTCAACACGCCCAATTCGCGATACATGTTGGGGACGCGCAGGCGCTGGCAGAGCGAACGAACGGAATCCGCGCCGCGCTGTTCGTGGCCGAGATGGCGGGGCCATTCCCCGGGCGGCGTAGCGCCCTTGCCGAGGTCATGCACCAGTACCGCGAAGCGGGTGACCGGATCCGCGTTCAAGCGCGCCGCCTGTTCCAGCGCCAGCAGGGTATGCACGCCGGTGTCGATTTCGGGATGGTGGGCGGGCGGCTGCGGCACCCCGAACAGCCGGTCCAATTCCGGGAAAATCCGCACCAGCGCGCCGCACTCGCGCAGCGTTTCGACGAACCGGCCCGGACAGGGTTCGCCGAGGGCGCGCGCGGTTTCCGCCCAGACCCGCTCCGGGGTCAGATGGTCCACTTCGCCGTGGGCCACCATGGTTCGCATCAGATCCAGCGTCTCCGGCGCGACCCGGAAGCCCAAAGGGGCGTAACGGGCGCTAAAGCGCGCCAGCCGCAGAATCCGCACCGGATCCTCGGCGAAAGCGGGCGAGACATGGCGCAGCCAGCGGTTTTCGAGGTCGCGGCCACCATGGCATGGATCGATCAGCCGATCCTCGCTGTCGCGGGCCATGGCGTTGATGGTCAAATCGCGGCGTAGCAGGTCGTCTTCCAAAGTCACGTCCGGAGCGGCGTAAAAGCTGAAGCCGTGATAGCCCGGCCCGGTCTTGCGCTCGGTGCGGGCCAGGGCGTATTCATCGCGGGTGTCCGGATGCAGGAAGACCGGGAAGTCCTTGCCGACTGGGCGGAAGCCGCGCGCCAGCAGATCGTCGGGCGTCGCGCCGACCACGACCCAGTCGCGTTCGCTGACCGCCCGACCCAACAACTCATCGCGCACCGCACCGCCAACCAGATAGATTTCCATCGTGGATATACTCGCTCGATGCTGTTTCGCCGCTGCGCGGTCCGCCACCCAGCGGACAGACAGGCGCGCGCTACGCGGCTCGATAAACCATAGACCGTTTTGCCAACGATGCGGCGAATCTTTCGGACGTTGATGACGGTAACCCCTCTTGCGCTGGCCGTGGCCGGTTGCGCCGATCTGGCCTATTACCGGCAGGCGGCGGCGGGTCAGTGGGCGTTGTGGCAGGCCCGCCAGCCGGTGGCGGAGGCGCTGGCCGATCCCGCCGCATCGCCCGCATTGCGTCGGCGGCTGGAAATTGCCCAGGCGTTGCGCGCCTTCGCCAGCACCGAACTGGCCTTGCCCGACAACGGTAGCTATCGGGATTACGCTAACCTCGGGCGACCCTGGGTGGTAAAAAATGTGTTCGCCGCGCCGGAACTGAGCCTGGAACCGCGCCGGTGGTGCTTTTGGATCGTCGGTTGCCTGAGCTATCGCGGCTATTTCGACGCCGAGGCCGCGCAACGCTTGGCCAATGAACTGCGGGCCAGCGGCGATGATGTCTACGTCGCCGATATTTCCGCCTATTCGACCCTGGGCTGGTTCGATGACCCCTTGCTGAATACGTTCATCCACTGGCCCACCGGGCGGTTGGCGGAATTGATGTTTCACGAGTTGGCTCACCAACGGCTGTACATCGCCGACGATTCCGCTTTTAACGAGGCGTTTGCGACCGTCGTGGGACGGCTGGGCGCGGAACGCTGGCTGGAACAGCGCGGCGCGGCGCGCGAGCGGGAAGACTACGCGACGGATTACCATCGGCGGCGGGGGTTTCTGCAATTGGTGGCGACCAGCCGCGAGCGGTTGGCGGCGCTTTACGCTTCTTCTTGGAGCGAGGCCGGGAAGCGGATCGGCAAGCGAGAGATCTTGGCGGAATTGCGCGACCGTTATCGGGTCTTGAAGCGGGAATGGGGCGGCCACGCGGGCTACGACCGCTGGTTCGATCAGGATTTGAACAACGCCAAGCTGGCCGGCGTCAGCACCTACTACCGGCTGGTCCCGGCCTTTGAGACCCTGTACGAACGGGAAGGGCGCGATTTCGCGGCGTTTTATCGGGCGGCGGAAGCTATCGGTCGGTTATCGCCCGCCGAGCGGGAGGCGCGGTTGCGGGAATTGCCGATGTCCGCAAAGGCGGAATGATCGCGGCTTCCGCCGGCGCGCGGTCAAGCTGTTGTGGCGGCGATTTTTGGCAAGGGAAATTCGTGGACGGCCACCAGGGCGTTTCGGCGCTCGTTCCGTCCGCGGCGATTTTATCCGCCCGTATCCCCGGCCATCAGCGCCGAGAGGTTCCACGCCTCGGGGTTTCGCCATTGGCGCGTCCAACCGGAAATCGCCTCGGCCGGCATCGGCCGGGCAATTCCGTAACCTTGCGCCTGATGGCAACCCAGTTGCAGCAATCGAATGCCATGTTCCACGCTTTCCACTCCCTCGGCGATAACCTCCAGCTTGAAAGCGGAAGCAAGACCGATCACGCCACGCACGATGGCCAGATCGCCAGGGTCAGCCAGCATGCCGCGAACGAAGCTCTGATCGATCTTCAGGGTTTGAGTCGGTAGATGCCTCAAATAGGTCAGGGAGGAATATCCAGTCCCAAAATCGTCGATCGCAAACCGGACTCCCAGTTGCCGACACGCCGCGATGATGCGGGAAACTTGCTTGATTCCATCCAAGGCGGCGGTTTCGAAAATCTCCAGTTCCAGCCTCTCTGGTGGGATGCCAGGATAGCGGGCCAGCAAAGATTCGATCTGCGCCACGAAGTTTGGTTGTTGCAAGTGGCGCGCGGACAGATTGACGCTGACGGGCAAAGCGAGACCTTTGGCGGCCCAAGCCGTCATCTGTCGAAGGGCGGTCTCCAAGACCCAATGGCCCAGCGTCTGGGCGAAATCGGAGTTTTCCACCATCGCGATAAAGGCGCCAGGCGCAAGGAGTCCTTGCTCGGGATGTCGCCATCGAAGCAGCGCCTCGGCGCCGATCACTCTCCCTTGACGCATGTCGACCTTGGGCTGGTAGTAGAGACAGAACTCCCCGGCGGCCAAGCCTTTCTGGGCGCGTTCCAGCAACTCCCGACGGGTTTGCGCACGCCGGTCGTATTCCGGGTCGAACAGATGGTAACGGTTGCGGCCCTCTTGCTTGGCCAAATACATGGCCTGATCGGCGTGCCGGATGAGAGCGTCCGGATCGGCGCCATCGTGCGGAAAAAAAGTAACCCCAATGCTCGCCGAGACCGTCGCTATCTTGGCGCCTATCGAGAACGGCGCCGACAACGCCTCCAAAATTCGCTGTAGCGCCTGTTCGCCATCGGCGATCGTTTGCAGGTCATCCAGCAGCACCACGAACTCGTCGCCCCCCAGGCGGGCCACCGTATCGTCGGCGCGCACGCGATTTTGGAGGCGTTGCGCCACCTGGATCAGCAAGTCGTCTCCCGCGGCATGCCCCCAGGCGTCGTTGACGGGCTTGAAGCCGTCCAGGTCGAGATAGCAGACGGCCAATATCCGCTGCTCGCGCTGGGCCTTGGCTAAGGCATACCGTAGCCGGTCGGCCAGCAAGGCGCGGTTGGGGAGTCGGGTCAGCGAATCGTAATAAGCCATTTGTTCGAGCCGCTGCTGGTTTTCCTTGAGGGTCGTGATGTCGGCGAACAGGCCCACGTAGTAGGTGATCGCGCCGTCAGCATCATGCACGGCCGAGATGGATACATTTTCCGGATAGATTTCGCCGTTTTTTCGCCGATTCCAGATTTCTCCATGCCAATACCCGCGCTCCGCGAGCGTTTGCCACATTTGGGTGTAAAAAGCGGCGTCGTGGCGGCCGGATTTCAGAAAACTCGGATTGTGGCCTACCGCTTCCGCGCGCGAATAACCGGTGATTTCCACGAAGGCCTTGTTCACCTCGATGATCGTTCCGGTCGCATCGGCGATCATGATGCCTTCGTGGGCATGTTCGAAAACGGTTGCCGCCAGTCGCAGTCGCTCCTGGGCGCGCTTGAGTTCGGAGAGATCGACGTCCAGACAGTAGAACTCCGTGTCGTTATCCAGGGTGGTGATCGCCGCGTAGCTCGATAGCACCGTCACCGACGAGCCGTCCTTGCGCACGAGCCGCAGTTCCTCGGCGGGACCCACTCTGGGGCGGGTCATGTTGTTCCGCACGGCCTCGCGCATCGGTGGCGGAACGAGCAAATCCAAAATGCTGCGTCCCACAGCCTCGTCAGCCGTGTAGCCGTAAAGATGCTCGCTGGCCTTGTTCCAATAACGGACGATCCCATCGGGTCCATAGCCTTGAACGGCGACGGAGGGAACTTCCTCAAACAGGTTGCGGAAACGGGTTTCGCTGCGTCGCAGCGCCTCCTCGCTCCGCTTTCTTTCCGTGATGTCTTGCAAGCTTTCCATGGCGGCGACGATATGGCCTTGGCGGTCACGGATGAGCGCGGCCGTGAAGAAGAGCCATTTTCCCACCGTCGGGTAATAACCTTCCCCTTCAAAGATGTGTTCGGCGGGGTTCGCGCTTCGAATGCTGGCGCCGTAATGCGTTGCGATTTCGCCAGGATCGGCGCCATCCAACACCAAATCCAGCAGGCAGGGACGCGGCGAGTCGTAAAACGGTCGCCAGTGATCCTTGGTGCCGATCATTTGCGCGGCGGACATTCCGGTCATCCGTTCACAGGCGCGGTTCCAGTGAGTGATTCGATGATTCCGGTCAATCACGAACAGCGGGATTGGACTGCCATCCAGAATGCTCCGCAGTCGCGCCTCGCTTTCCGCCAGCGCGCGCTCCGCTTCCTTGCGCTGGGTAAAGTTGCTGGCCGTGATCGCGACGCCCGCGAATTTCCCTTGGGGGTTGTGCAAAAGTTCGGCGCCCACACGAAACACGCCGGCGATCCGGCCATCCTGGCGCAACAGTTCTTGCTCCTCCAGATAGCTACCCCGCCGGGCGATGGTTTCAATCCAGATTGAAGCGGACGTCACCCGCCGCGCTGGCAGGTCGCACTCGTGCGCGGCCAGTACCTCCGCCGGCAGCAGCGAATCTACGGCGATTCCCAGCAGCGCATCCTGATTAAAGCCCAGTTCCCGATACGCCGCCGCGTTGACTTGGACGATGGTTCCATCCGGATCGGTCACCACGAGCACATCCTGGATGCTCCCCAGCACCTGCCCCACGAATCTGGACAGTTCCCGCTCGCGCTTCACCGCTTGATCGAGACGATCCCGTTCCGACCGCACCTCCTCGATGATCTGATCCATGCGCCGGCTCAGCGACAGGAGCGCGTGGTCCCGCTTCGAGACCACGCTCCGCAGTGCCTCAATCTCTTCCTGCAACGGCAGATTGCTGGAAGGGATCGCCGAAGGTTGTGTTAGCCACCCCGAATTGGAATCGATCACAGGCTGTCTTTTGCTCCAAGCAGACGGGCGATGTTCGCCACGGCCACGGGAACCGCGCGCTCCACTGCGGGCGAAAGCCCGGTTTTGAAGACCTGGAGGGTCGTCACCGCCACCGCCACGAGGTAAGTTGGCGGGAGCGCGCCCCATTCGGCCTGCGCCGACCGCAGCGCAAACCGAAGATCCGCGGCGTGGCTGCTGGTCCAGCGCGTTTCCGCTTGGAGCATCTCTTCGGCGCGATGGACGGAAACCCGACCGGCGGGCGCGTCGCCACGCAATGCATCCACCAGCACGGCCGCCGCGCAACCCGTCAATAAACCGGGCAATTCCAGCACGTGAGCGCCCAGATCGAACACTTCAACATCCTCGGGCCATGGGAGTTGACGCAGCGCCTCGGCGACGCGCGACCCAACGCCATCGTCACCGTGTAGAGGATTGCCAAAGCAGAATACCCGTCGTCCCATTTAAACTCCAAACCGAATTCGACGACCGGAATCGAGGCAGTGTACGGCGCAAGCCAGGCAGGGATCGTGAGAACGGATGACATGGCCGATTTCCAGCGGATCCTCGGGATCTTGCACGGGAACGCCGATCAGGCTTTCCTCCCAGTGGCCCCGGACGCCATCGCTGTCGCGCGGCGAGGCGTTCCATGCGGTCGGGGTGATCACTTGGTAACGGTCAAAAACGCCGTCGCGAATGCCGATCCAGTGGCCCAGCGCGCCCCGGGCCGCAGTCAGCATCCCCGCGCCTTGCCCATCCCGCTTGGCGTCCGGTGGAACCGGAATCCTATGGGGTTCGCTGATTCGCGTTGCCAACTGATCGAGCGTTCGACGCAGGAAGAGTAGCAGTTGGGACATGCGCCGCAGCCGCGCCAGTTGCCGCAGCCAGGCGCTGCCGCCCTCGCGGCGATAGAGGTCGACGACCAGCGGATCGCCGTCCACCACCAGATCGGCCAGTGGGCCGGTTTGCATCACCTCGCCGCCGTAGCGCGGCGCCTTGATCCACGAGTACCGCTCGCTGGCCGGCTGGTAATCGGGCACGGTTTCCCCTTCGAACGGGTGCTTGCCGCCGGGATGTGGCTTGAACCAGGAGTAGCGCACCTGCTCGCCGATTGCGCTCGGGTCGAGCGGAACCACGGGGGCATCGCTGCCAAAGCGTACTCCGGGAGCGAGCCAGTGGCTCCGGCCAACCATCGGCTCGGGCAAGGCAAAGGCGCCGAAGGACAGCAAATGAGGCGAACCGAAGCCCATGGTATGCAATCCGGCGAATCGGGCCGCCTGCGAAAGGAGCGTCAATGCGGCCTCGGGCCGTTCCAACACCCAGTTGCCGAATTCGTCGGCATGGGCGATCTCCAGCCAAGCCCCGAGATCGCCGCCGAGAATGCGCCGTTCCACCCAGCGCGTGAGTTCGGCGATGAGGCTCTGGCCATCGACGATCCGCCGCGCCGTCGCCGGGGCCGTAACGCCGCCCGGCATCATGTGGGAGGAATGTGGCCATTGCCCCGCGAACAGCGCCACGATCTCGATGACGCGCCGGGAGTAACGCAGGGTTTCAAGATGCATCCAGCCCTTGAAGGGGGTGAACGCGGCGCCGATCGCGTCGAACCGAGGCGACGCGGCATAACGGGCATGACAGAAATCCGGTGTGAAAAACAGAAAGGTTTGGCGCAAATCGCTTTGAATGATTTCCGCCATGAGGCTGACATTGCGGATATGGACAGCGTTGGCGGGTGGCGCGATGTCCCAGGCGTCTTCCAGGGCGCGAACCGCTGCATACAGATGGGCCGTGCTGCATATTCCACAAATGCGCGGCGTGATGACCAACGCATCCATGGGCGTCCGGCCCAGCATGATTTGTTCGAAGCCCCGGTATGTCGTCCCGATGCAGCGCGCGTCGGCGACCCGCCCATCCTCGAGCTCCACCTGAAAGGTCAGGTCGCCCTCCACCCGGTTCAACTCCAGTTCCAGCGTGCGTCTCGTCATCGCTCAAGGCTCCATCTCGCGGCGGATGAGTCGCGCTGGCGTCGCCTCGTGCGCAAGGTCCTTATAGGCCATGTAATTGGCCCGCTGGACCCCGATGGGGAGCCGCAAGGGAATATGCCCGATCTTTTCGGTCAGGAACAGGTTGGTGTCGCGGGGAAAGTCTGGCGACGTGCAACCGAAGCAGGGAACGCCGACCCGGGTCTTGCTGCTGCGGCCATTCCATAATTCCTGATTGCAGGTCGCCAAGGTCAATGGTCCCTGGCAGCCGAGGTTGAAAAACAGACAGCCCCGGTCGCCGAGGATGGTATCCTCAACGTCATACTCATGATATTCGTTGCGCGAGCAACCCTGATGAACCGTGGTGCTAAAGAAGTCTGCTGGACGTTGTAGCTCGTCCAGCGTCACCGGTAAGCCACGGAGCAGAAACGCCAGAAACCTGGCAATGGTGTTCGGATGGGTGGGACAGCCGGCCAGATTGATGACGGGGAATCCGCTCCGGCTCCGCCAAGCGGCCGGCAGCAGCCCCCCGGGAGACGCTTTGTCGAACTGCATTCCGACACAGTCGGCGGGATTGGGCGGCGCGGCGTGAATTCCCCCGTAGGCGGCGCAGGTGCCGACGGCCAGGACATAGGTGGCGGCCTCGGCCAGTTCCGCGATCGCGTCCTTCTTGCCCCGATCCCGCAGCGAATCCCAAAGCCCGGTATTTCTCGGCCCGGCGATCAGGCTACCCTCGACGCACAGGATATCCAGGGGAGTCCGACCGGTCGTAATGGCGTCGATGAGCCACTCCAGGTAGCGCGGCGGCGCGACGGAAAGCGAGGGATGCCAGAGCAACTCGAGACCTTCCTCGATCAGTTGTTCCAGGGTTGGATTGTCGGCGCATAGCAAGGACAGGGTGTCCCCACCGCACGCGCCCGCCTGCATCCATAATAGCCGCATGGTGTTCCCTCCGTTACCTCGCAAGAATTAAGGAGCCGCAATGGATCCGTGGCTGTCCGGCCCGATTCGACGGTTATTCTACTGTAAGTTTTCCTGGCTGACGCAGCACTGGATTGCAGGAATTGCCGATCATCCGCCATCCTTCTATGCTGGTGCATGGACCATGAAGCGCAACCTGTTTACGAAAGGCGCGTCTTGGCCATGGCGCATCCAAATGAAGGCGAATCCTACCGTGACCGAATCCCTTCCCCTCCTCAAAATCCACGATCTGTCCGTCTCCTTTGGAATGTTGCCGGCGGTAAAACACGTCTCGTTCGCTCTCGATCGCGGCGAGACGCTGGCGCTGGTGGGCGAGAGTGGCTCCGGCAAGTCGGTGTCGGCGCTCTCCATCCTGCAATTGCTGCCCTATCCCCATGCCCGCCACCCGAGCGGCAGCATCCGCCTGCGCGGCGAGGAATTGCTGGGCGCGGCGCCGGCTCGCCTGCGCGAGGTGCGCGGCAACCAGATCGCCATGGTGTTCCAGGAGCCGATGACCTCGCTGAATCCCCTGCATTCGATCGAGAAGCAGATCGGTGAGACTTTGTTGCTGCACAAGGGCTTGACTGGCGCCCGATTGCGGGCGCGGATTCGGGAACTGCTGGAACTGGTCGGTCTGCCCGACGCCGTTCATCGCTTGAATGCGTTACCCCACGAACTGTCCGGCGGCCAGCGCCAGCGGGTGATGATCGCCATGGCGTTGGCCAACGAACCCGACATTCTCGTCGCCGACGAGCCGACCACGGCCCTCGATGTCACCATCCAAGCCCAGATCCTGAAACTGTTGAAAGATCTGCAGACGCGGTTCGGCATGGCGATCCTGTTCATCACCCACGATCTGGGCATCGTCCGCAAGCTAGCGGATCGGGTGTGCGTGATGCGCGCTGGCGAAGTGGTGGAGGCAGGCGCGGTCGCCGACCTGTTCGCCGATCCCCGGCATCCCTATACCCGCCAGTTACTGGCCGCCGAGCCCAAGGGCGAGCCGCCGCCGGAGGCCGCCGACGCCCCGGAAGTGTTGTCCAGCGACAGCGTGAAGGTCTGGTTTCCGCTCAAGCGCGGCGTGTTGCAACGGGTGGTGGACCACGTCAAGGCGGTGGACGGGGTCGGTGTCAGCGTGCGGGAAGGGCAGACCTTGGGCGTGGTGGGGGAGAGCGGTTCCGGCAAAACCACGCTGGGATTGGCCTTGCTGCGGCTGTTGTCCAGCGAGGGCGCGATTCGGTTCGAGGGCCAGCGCATTGATGGTTTGCCCGGCAAGGCGCTGCGCCCCTTGCGCAAAACCATGCAGATCGTGTTTCAGGACCCGTTCGGCTCGCTCAGTCCCCGGTTGTCGGTGGGGGAGATTGTCGAGGAAGGCCTGCTGGTGCATGGCCTGGCCGGCGATCGCGCCGCCCGTCGCGCCCGCGTGAGTCGGGCGCTGGAGGAAGTGGGGCTGGACCCGGCAACGCAGGACCGCTATCCGCACGAATTTTCCGGCGGCCAGCGCCAGCGCATCGCCATCGCCCGCGCCTTGGCCCTGCAACCGCGCCTGCTGATTCTGGACGAACCGACCAGCGCGCTGGACGTGTCGGTGCAGGCGCAGATCGTGGATTTGCTGCGCGAGTTGCAGCGCCGCCACCGGCTGGCCTATATATTCATCAGCCACGATCTGCGGGTGGTGCGCGCCTTGGCCAATCATCTGCTGGTGATGAAAAATGGCCGGGTCGTGGAAGCGGGTCCGGCGCGGCGGGTGTTCGCCGATCCCCGGCATCCTTATACCCAGGCCTTGCTGGCGGCGGCGTTGCGTTTGGAGACGGTCGGCGACGGCGCGGTGTCGATCTGAAATGAACGACGCCGGATGTTGTCAAAATCGAGCATGTTTACCGTGGGAAATCTTATAGATCCCATTTTCCTTGCACCCCTCACCACTTACCAAAAGGAAACCCTCTTGGCCAAGCCTAACTATCAATACGAGAAGCGCCAGAAAGATCTTGCTAAGAAGAAGAAGCAGGAAGAGAAACGACAACGCAAGTTGGACAAGAGCGGCGCCCCGCCGACGGAGGCGCCGACCCAGCAATCGTAGTCGGAGGCACGAAATTTCGGGCCAACGACAAAGCCGGCGCAAGCCGGCTTTGTCGTGGTTAACCCCTAGAAGCGTGGTCTTGACGATCCACGCTTTTCTGGAGCTTAAGCCGCTTCAACAACGCGCCACACTTCGGGGGCTTTCTCGGCGCGCTTCCCAAACTCCTGGCGCTGGATTTCGAGTTCCGGCGGCAGGTTCTGACCAAACTTGGCGAAAAATTCCTTGATTTCCTCGATCTCGCCGAGCGCCTCGGAACGGCTGATGCTGGTGATGGCGTCGAATTGTTCCTTGGAAAAATCCAGGCCCTGGAAGTCCATGTCCTCGTAGCGCGGCATGTAGCCAAACGGGCTTTCCGCAGCGCCGACATGGCCGCTGACCCGTTCCACGATCCACTCGAGCACCCGCAGGTTCTGACCGTAACCCGGCCAGGCGAACTTGCCATTCGCATCCTTGCGGAACCAATTGGTGCGGAAGATCTTGGGCAGCTTGAGGCCTGCCTTCTTGCCCATGTTGATCCAGTGACCCCAATATGACGCCATGTTGTAGCCGCAGAAGGGCAGCATGGCAAACGGATCGCGCCGGATGCCGGTCACGCCGATGGCCGCTGCGGTGGCTTCCGAACCCATGGTGGCCGCCATGAACACGCCGTGGTTCCAATCGTAGGCCTGGTAGACCAGCGGGAAAGTTTTGGACAGGCGGCCGCCGAAGATAAAGGCGGAAATCGGCACGCCAGCGGGATCTTCCCAGGACGGGTCGATGGTCGGGCACTGCCCGGCGGGCGCGGTAAAGCGGGAATTGGCGTGCGCGCCTAGCCGGCCACTGTCCGGCGTCCAGTCGTTGCCCTGCCAATCGATGCCGTGCGCGGGCGCCGGCACGCCCATGCCTTCCCACCACACATCGCCGTCGTCGGTCAGCACGACGTTGGTAAAGATGCAATTGGCCTTGACCGATTCCATCGCCATGGGGTTGGAATCATAGGAGGTGCCGGGGGCCACACCGAAGAACCCGGCCTCGGGGTTGATGGCGCGCAGGGTGCCGTCGGGTCTGGGCTTGATCCAGGCGATGTCGTCGCCGACGGTCAGCGCCTTCCAGTTGCCGAAGCCCTTGGGTGGGACGATCATCGCCAGGTTGGTCTTGCCGCAGGCGCTGGGGAAGGCCGCCGCCACGTAGGTCTTCTCGCCCTTGGGCGATTCGAGACCGAGGATGAGCATGTGCTCGGCCAGCCAGCCTTCGTCGCGCGCCATCACCGAGGCAATGCGCAACGCCAGGCACTTCTTGCCGAGCAGGGCGTTGCCGCCGTAGCCGGACCCGTAGGACCAGATCTCGCGGGTCTCGGGATAGTGCACGATGGCCTTGCGGCCGATGTCCGGCTCGCACGGCCAAGGCACATCCTTCTGACCGGGTTCAAGCGGCGCGCCGACCGAGTGCACGCACGGAATGAAGAAGCCGTCGCTGCCCAGCGCGTCGAGCACCTTCTGGCCCATGCGGGTCATGATCCGCATGTTGACTACCACGTAGGCCGAGTCGGTGATCTCGACGCCGATTTGCGCAATCGGGCTGCCGATCGGACCCATGCTGAAGGGAATGACATACAGGGTGCGGCCGCGCATGCAGCCGGCAAACTGTTCCTTAAGCTGCGCGCGCATTTCGGCGGGCGGCGCCCAGTTGTTGGTCGGGCCGGCGTCCTCCTTCGACTCCGAGCAGATGAAGGTGCGATCCTCGACCCGCGCCACGTCGGACGGATGCGAGCGGGCGAGATAGGAGTTGGGCCGCTTCTCCGGATTCAGCTTGGTGAAGGTGCCAGCAGCGACCATTTCGGCGCACAACTGGTCGTTTTCTTCCTGCGAGCCGTCGCACCAGTGGATGCGGTCGGGCTGGGTTAGAGCGGCGATCTCATCCACCCATTTCAACAAGTTGGCGTTGCTGGTCCGGTTCTTGCCATCATGAGCGACTGTCATCTAGGGACTCTCCTGTGGTTATTAAGTGGGATGGGGTTGAAGAGCCTTCAAAAGGGACTGGCTTGCCGCCGTCCGCGCGGGATATTGGTCGGGCGCGACCCTTGCAGGGCCGGTTTCACCATGGGAGTTAAGGGTATCATCAAGCCGTCCAGGATGCCACCGGAACGGCGCGGTTTGGCCATGGAAGGAGACTATGGCCGCCATAGTTTCTCGGCGAGGCAAAGCGGTTATCATTCCATCCATGGGGTGGGCTGACGTATCCGTGGAGCGGGCTGGTTCGATCCTGCCCCGACCGCTCCCAAGCAGCGAGGAGCATCGTGAACGGTAAAGACGATAGCGTGGAACCCGTCGCCGAGCAGGACGAGGTGATCCTGTTCGCCGACGGCGCCTGTTCCGGCAATCCCGGCCCCGGTGGCTGGGGCGTGTTGCTGCGCTACCGGGGGCGGGAAAAGGAACTGTCTGGCGCCGAACCGGCCACCACCAACAACCGCATGGAACTGCAGGCGGTCATCCACGGTTTGGAAGCGATGAAGCGGCCGATGCGGGTGCGTATTTGCACCGACAGCCAGTACGTGATGAAGGGTATTACCGAATGGCTGGCGGCCTGGAAGCGGCGCGGTTGGAAGACCGCCGACCGCCAGCCGGTCAAGAACGTCGATCTCTGGCAACGGCTGGAAACGGCCCTGGCCCCGCATCGGGTCGAATGGCAATGGGTGCGCGGTCATAACGGCCACCCCGAAAACGAGCGGGTGGATCAACTGGCCACGGCCGCGCGCGGTCGATTGAAGTCAACCAGAAGCCGGGGCGATCAATAGCCCATGAACGAACGTCAAATCGTCCTCGATACCGAAACCACGGGTCTCGATCCCGCCCAGGGCCATCGGGTTATTGAAATTGGTTGCATCGAGTTGCTCAACCGGCGACTGACCCGCCGCCAGTATCACGTCTACCTGCAACCTGATCGCGCCATCGATGCCGAGGCGATCCGGGTGCATGGCATCACCAACGAATTTCTCGCCAGTCAACCGCGTTTCCCTGACATCGCGGACGAATTTTTGCATTTCGTCCGGGATGCTGAACTGATCATTCACAACGCGCCGTTCGATCTGGGTTTTCTCAACCACGAACTGCGGCGGTGCGGGCGCGGCCAGACGGTTTTGGAGCAAATCTGCACGGTCGAGGATACCCTGCTCATGGCCCGGCAGCGCCATCCGGGCCAGCGCAACAGCCTGGATGCGCTGTGCAAGCGCTACAACATCGACAATGCCCAACGCACCCTGCACGGCGCCCTGCTGGACGCGGAAATCCTGGCCGACGTCTATCTGGCGATGACCCGCCAGCAGGATTCGCTGTTCGTGCCGGCGACCACTGATTCGGCGTTGAATCATGGCCAAGCCCGGCGCGCGGCGCTGCTTCGAGAGCGGCCGCCGCTGCCGGTGATTCGCGCCGACGCCGAGGAATGCGTCGCTCATGCGCGCTATCTGGACCTGCTGGACCAGAGCGGCGGTGGGCCATGCGCGTGGCGGCGGCTGGAAGCGGCGGAGTCCGGCTAGACCTGGTAATACTCTCGATACCAGGCCACGAAGCGGGCCACGCCGACTTCAATGGGCGTTTTGGGTTGGTAACCCACATCTTGGACCAGCGCCTCGACATCGGCGTAGGTGTCGGGCACGTCGCCCGGTTGCATCGGCAACAGGTTCCTGATCGCCTTGCGGCCCAGGCAATCCTCCAGCACTTCGATGTAGCGCAGTAGTTCGATGGGCTGGTTGCTGCCGATGTTGTACAACCGATAGGGCGCGCGGCTGGTGGCCGGGTCTGGCGCATCGCTCGACCAGTCGGGATCAGGCGTCGCCACCCGGTCGAGCACCCGAATCACGCCTTCGACAATGTCGTCAACGTAGGTGAAATCCCGCCGGTGGTGACCGTAGTTGAATACGTCAATCGGTTCGCCGGCCAGGATGGCGCGGGTGAACAGGAACAGCGCCATGTCCGGCCGTCCCCACGGACCGTAGACGGTGAAGAAGCGCAAGCCGGTGGTCGGCAGGCCGTAGAGATGGCTGTAGGTATGGCCCATCAACTCGTTGGCTTTTTTGGTGGCCGCGTACAGGCTGAGGGGGTGATCCACGTTGTCGTGGACCGAGAACGGCATTCGGGTGTTGGCGCCGTACACCGAACTGGTCGAGGCGTACACCAGATGCTCAACCTCGTGATGACGGCAGGCTTCCAGCACGTTGACGAAACCGACCAGGTTGGAATCCACATAGGCATGGGGATTCTGAATTGAATAGCGCACCCCGGCCTGAGCCGCTAGATTGACTACTCGTTGCAGCCGGTGGTGGACGAAGGTTTTGGTCAGCATCGTCCGATCTTCCAGGCTGGCCCGGACCTCGGTAAAGCCGGGATAAACCTGCAAGCGGGCCAGCCGCGCCCGCTTCAGATTCACGTCGTAATAATCGTTCAGATTGTCGAGACCCACGACCTCGTCGCCGCGTTCCAGCAGGCGCAACGCCAGCGTGGAGCCGATGAAACCGGCGCTACCCGTGACCAGGATTTTCATAGCCGGCCATCCACGGCATTAGCTGGCAGGAGGTACTTCACGTCGAATAGCACCGAATCCGGCTTGCCCAGCGCCCGGATGCGCTCGACGCCCATTTCCCGAAACTGGCGGTGCGCCACCGCCAGGATGATGGCGTCGTAATGACCCGGTTTCGGCTCCTGGATCGGTTCGACGCCATACTCATGCATGGCTTCCCGCGGATCCACCCAGGGATCGTAGACGTCGACGCGGGCGTTGTAATCGCGGAATTCCTGGACGATGTCCACCACCCGAGTGTTGCGCAGATCCGGGCAGTTTTCCTTGAAGGTCAGCCCCAGGATCAACACGTTGGCGTCCATCACCGCGATCCGGCGCTGGTTCATCAGTTTGACCACCCGTTGGGCCACGTAAGCGCCCATGCCGTCGTTGGTGCGCCGGCCAGCCAGGATCATTTCCGGGTGAAAGCCGATCTCCTGCGCCTTGTGGGTCAGGTAGTAGGGGTCCACGCCGATGCAGTGGCCGCCCACCAGCCCCGGCCGAAAGGGCAGGAAGTTCCACTTTGAGCCGGCGGCGAGCAGCACTTCCTCGGTGTCGATCCCCAGGCGGTTGAACAGCAGCGCCAGTTCGTTGACCAAGGCGATGTTGACGTCGCGCTGGGTGTTTTCGATCACCTTGGCGGCTTCCGCCACCCGGATATTCGACGCCCGGTGGGTGCCGGCGGTGATGATGCGCCGGTACAGGGCGTCCACGAAGTCGGCAACTTCGGGGGTGGAACCGGAGGTGACCTTGCGGATGGTGGTGACCCGGTGTTCCTTGTCGCCGGGGTTGATGCGCTCCGGGCTGTAGCCGGCGAAGAAGTCCACGTTGAAACGCAGACCCGATTCCCGCTCCAGGATCGGCACGCAGACTTCCTCAGTAGCCCCGGGATAGACCGTGGACTCGTAGATCGCCAGGTCGCCCGGTCTCAGTAACCGACCCACGGTGGTGCTGGCGCCGATCAGCGGGCTGAAGTCCGGGCGCTTGTACTCATCCACCGGCGTGGGCACGGTGACGATGTAGACGTTGCAATCGGCCAAGTCCTCGACGCGGTGGGTGTAGCGCAGATGTTCGGCCTGCCGCAATTCCTCTGCGGCGACTTCCAGCGTGCTGTCAGTTCCGGCTTGCAGTTCGCGGATGCGCGCTTCGTTGATGTCCAGGCCCAGCGTGGGGAACTGCTTGCCGAATTCGACCGCCAGCGGCAGTCCCACATAGCCGAGACCCACGATGCCGAGGTGGGTGGTGGCGAGGTCAAGCATCGGTTGTGCTCCAGGTCAAAAGTTATGAATGGCTCGGATTATCTGACCCGCATCCCCGGTTCCGCGCCAGCGTCGGGGCCGAGCAGGTAAATTCCGCTACCGCCGGCGGCGGCCAGCACCATGCCCTCGGACACGCCAAAGCGCATCTTGCGCGGGGCCAGATTGGCGACTATCACCGTCAGCCGGCCCTGCAAATCCTCCGGTTTGTAGGCTGATTTGATGCCGGCGAACACCTGGCGGGTTTCGCCGCCGAGATCCAGTTCCAGCCGCACCAGCTTGTCGGCGCCGGTCACCGCTTCCGCTTTGGCGATGCGCGCCACCCGCAAATCCACCTTGGCAAACTCTTCAATGGTGACCGTCGGACTGATTGGATCGTCCACCAGCGGTCCAGCCGGTTTGGCGGCCTGCTCGGCGGCCGGATAACTTTCCTTCGAGTCCTCGACCATGGCGGTGATCTGGGCCATCTCCACCCGCTGCATCAGCGGCTTGAATTCGGCGATGACGTGCCCGAGCAGCGGCGCGTCGAGATCGGCCCAGCGCAGCGGCGGGATTTGCAGGAACTGTTCGACTTGAGCAGCCATGCCGGGCAACACCGGCTTGAGAGCAATCATCAGCGCCCGGAACAAGTTCAGGCCCATGCTGCACACGGCCTGGACCTCGGTCTCGGAACCGGCTTGTTTGGCCAGCGCCCACGGCTTCTTTTCATCAATGTACTGATTGGCGCGGTCGGCCAGCGCCATGATTTCGCGCATGGCCCGGCCAAATTGCCGTCCTTCGTAACCTTCGGCGATGGAAGCGCCGGCGGCGACGAATTCGGTGTATAGGGCGGGTTCGGCGAGTTCATCAGCCAGCCGGCCATTGAAGCGGCGGGTGATAAAGCCGGCGCAGCGGCTGGCGATATTCACCAGCTTGCCGACCAGGTCGCTGTTGACCCGTTGCACGAAGTCTTCGAAATTCAGATCAAGGTCGTCGATGCCGTCGCTCAGCTTGCTGGCGAAGTAGTAGCGCAGATACTCCGGGCGCAGATGGTTGAGATAGGTGCGTGCCCTGATGAAGGTGCCGCGCGATTTCGACATCTTCTGCCCGTCCACGGTCAGGAAGCCGTGGCAATGCACCGCCGTGGGCTTGCGGAAACCGGCCCCGGTCAGTTCCGCCGGCCAGAACAGGATGTGGAAATAGGCGATATCCTTGCCGATGAAGTGATAAACCTCGGCGTCGCTTTCCGGGTTCCAAAAATCATCGAAGTTCAGGCCCGTGCGGTCGCAGTAGTTCTGAAAACTGGCCATGTAGCCGATGGGTGCGTCCAGCCAGACGTAGAAATACTTGCCGGGCGCGTCGGGGATTTCAAAGCCCCAGTAGGGCGCGTCGCGGGAGATGTCCCATTCCTGCAGGCCAGCGGTGAACCATTCGTCGAGTTTGTTGACCATCTGCGGCTGAATCGGCCCGCTGGCAATCCAGTCCTTCAGCAGGACCTCAAAGTCCTGGAGCTTGAAGAAGAAGTGCAGCGATTCCTTGAGGATCGGCGTTGCGCCGGACACCACCGAGCGGGGATTTTTCAGGTCGGTGGGTGAATAGGTCGCCCCGCAGTTCTCGCAACTGTCGCCGTACTGGTCGGGGGCGCCGCAGCGCGGACACTCGCCCTTGATGAAACGGTCCGGCAGAAACATCTGTTTTTCCGGGTCGTAAGCCTGGGTGATAACCCGGCGGCTGATGTAGCCGCCCTTGTCCAGCCGGCGGTAGATCAATTCGGCGTAATGACGGTTTTCCGGCGAATGCGTCGAATAATAGTTGTCAAATTCGATCAGGAACTCGGCGAAATCGGCGCGATGCTCGCGCCAGACCCGCTCGATGAGCTGTTCCGGGGTGACGCCGTCCTGCTCGGCGCGCAGCATGATCGGGGTGCCGTGGGCATCGTCGGCGCAGACGTAGTGGCATTCGTGGCCGCGCAGTTTCTGAAAACGGACCCAGATGTCGGTCTGGATGTATTCGACCAGATGGCCGATGTGGATCGGGCCGTTGGCGTAGGGCAGGGCGCTGGTGACGAGGATGCGGCGGGTCGGGTGGCTCATGGCGCGGGCAATCACGGTCGCTGAACGGGGAAGGGCGCTAAATTAGCAGTATTCCCACGCTCCCGCTACCCGTTCGGGCCGGGCGATGGTCTCGTCAATGAGGAGGTTAATCATGAAAATCAAAATCTTATCCAGCCTGATCGTTGTGGCGGCGATGGCGACCGGCTCGGCGCGCGCTGGCATGGGGACGTTGGCCGAGGAAATCTGGAGCGAGAATTTTTGCGAACAGGCGGTGTCACTGGCAAGACAGCATGGCGAGTCCCCGGAACAACTCAATGTGGTGAGTTGCCGGCTGCTGAACTACTATCAGCCGTCCTATTGGCAATGCGTGATCGACGCCATGCGGGTCAATTCCAGCCTCAAGTTGGAGGCCGCGCGCCAGAAGTGCTTGGCCGAGTATTGATCGAAGGCCCAAACAGGGCGACCGGTGGGTGGTTTTGCTGAAATCAACTTGTTTTTAATCTCAATTTTAAGGAATTCGAATGATGACTGCCCTGTCGCGCGCCGACGTGGAAAGCACTCTCAAGGGTTACGTGGACTCTTATCTGGAGAAGGATCTAGTGTCTGCCAAGTGCGTCAAGGCGATCCGAACCGAGGGGGGACGGATCGAGGTGGAGGTGGAATTGGGGTTTCCAGCAGCCGGCTATCGAGACGCGCTGAGCGCCACGCTCCGCGACCGGCTGGCGGCGCTGCCGGGCGTTGGCGAGATCGCGATTCGGGTGGAGAGCAAGGTCATCTCCCACGAAGTGCAGAAAGGGCTGAAGCCGCTGCCGGGCGTCAAGAACGTCATCGCAGTGGCGTCCGGCAAGGGCGGGGTCGGCAAATCCACCACGGCGGTCAATCTGGCGCTGGCGCTGAGCGCCGAGGGCGCGAACGTCGGGTTGCTGGACGCCGACATTTACGGTCCCAGCCAGCCACGGATGCTGGGTGCGAGCGAGCGGCCGGAATCGCGGGATGGCAAGTCGATGGAGCCTATCGTGAGTCATGGCCTTCAGTCCATGTCCATCGGTTATCTAATCGAGGAGGAAACGCCGATGGTCTGGCGCGGGCCGATGGTGACCCAGGCGCTGGAGCAGTTGTTGCGCGACACCCGCTGGCAAGACCTGGATTACCTGATCATCGACCTGCCGCCCGGTACGGGCGACACGCAACTGACCCTGGCGCAGAAAGTGCCGGTCAGCGGCGCGATCATCGTCACCACGCCGCAGGACATCGCCCTGCTGGACGCCCGCAGGGGCTTGAAGATGTTCGAGAAGGTCGAGGTGCCGGTGCTGGGCATCGTCGAGAACATGAGCATTCACATCTGCTCAAACTGCGGCCACGAAGAACACATTTTCGGCGAGGGCGGCGGGCAGCGCATGGCCGCGCAGTACAACGTGCCGTTTCTGGGTTCGCTGCCGCTGGACATCCGCATCCGCGAGGAAACTGACGGCGGGCGGCCGACGGTAGTGGCGGAGCCGGACAGCCGTATCGCCGGCCTGTACCGGGACATCGCCCGCCGCGCCAGCGCCCGGCTGTCGTTGCAGGCGAAGAATTACAGCCACAAGTTCCCCAATATCGTGATCCAGAACACCTGAGGCTCGCCAATTATGCGGCTGTGTGATCGTGACATCGAACGCTGTCTGGACGAAGGTCGAATTCGCATCGAACCGCGCCCTGCGCCCGGCAAAATCAATGGGGTCAGCGTGGACCTGCATCTGGGCAACCGTTTCCGGGTGTTCAACGATCACGCCGCGTCCCACATCGACCTCAGCGGCCCGCGCGAGGAGGTGGATCACGCCATCAACCGGATCATGAGCAAGGAGATCAAGATTGCCGAGGACGGGGCGTTCTTCATCCATCCCGGCGAGTTGGCGCTGGCGGCGACCGCCGAGACGATTACCGTACCTGACGATCTGGTTGGCTGGCTGGACGGCCGTTCCAGCCTGGCGCGACTGGGGTTGATGGTGCATGTCACCGCCCACCGCATCGATCCCGGCTGGAGCGGCGCCATCGTGCTCGAGTGCTTCAACAGCGGCAAATTGCCGCTGGCCCTGCGGCCCGGCATGGCGATTTGCGCCATCAGCTTCGAGACCCTGACCGGTCCCGCCATCCGGCCCTACTACAAGCGGCAGGACGCCAAGTACAAGCACCAAAGCGGCCCGACGCCGAGCCGGATCGGCAACGACGAACCGCTCGATAAAGGGCATTGAACGAGTGATGGGTGGAGAAAAACCACATCCATATCTCGAGTTTGCGATGGATCGCAAGTCTTGGCGCTGGGTTGGAATAACCTCAATTCACCGCCGGCAAACGGTCCAGCGGCCAGCGCGGCAGCACCTCGATAGCCGCCTCCTCACGCTGGCCGCCCGCCAGCCGTCGCCAACCGGCGTAGGCGATCATCGCGCCGTTGTCGGTGCAGAACTCCAGCCGAGGATAGTGGACTTGCCCGCCCAGTTCCGCCGTCATTTCCCGCAGTCGCTCCCGCAAGCGCCGATTGGCGCCCACGCCGCCGGCAATGATCAATCGCTTCAGCCGGGTGGCCTGGAGCGCCCGCCGGCACTTGATCGCCAGCGTTTCCACCACCGCCTCCTCGAAGGCGCGCGCCACGTCGGCCCGATTCTCCGCCGTCGGTTCCAGCATCCGCCAGGTATTGATGGCGGCGGTCTTTAATCCGCTGAAACTGAAGTCACAGCCGGGCCGGTCGGTCATCGGCCGGGGAAATTTGAAACGCCCCGGAGCGCCCTGTTCCGCCAGCTTGGCCAGCGCCGGGCCGCCGGGGTAGGGCAGGCCGAGCAGCTTGGCGGTTTTGTCGAACGCCTCGCCGGCGGCGTCGTCCACCGACTCGCCCAGAATGCGGTACTGGCCGATGCCGTCCACCCGCACCAGCAGGGTATGGCCGCCGGACACCAGCAGCGCCACGAACGGGAACGCCGGTGGGTCCGGCTCCAGCATCGGCGCCAGCAGATGGCCTTCCATGTGATGCACGCCGATGGCGGGAACCTTCCAGGCCCAGGCTAGGCTGCGCCCGATAGCCGCCCCCACCAACAACGCTCCGATCAGTCCCGGTCCCCGCGTATAAGCCACCCCGTTGACCTGGCGCGGTTCCACGCCCGCCCGCTGGAACAGCCCGCGCAGCAACGGCAACGTCTTGCGGACGTGATCGCGCGAGGCCAGCTCCGGCACCACCCCACCGTATTCGGCGTGCAGCGCGATTTGGCTGTGCAGGGCGTGGGCCAGCAGGCCGTGCTCGCCGTGATACAGCGCTAGGCCGGTTTCGTCGCAGGAGGTTTCGATGCCGAGAGTGACCATAGGAACTCACTGATTTTGCATTTAGCAACAGGCGTGACTACAATTCACCGTTTATCAATTCTTCAACCCGACATTGTACCTGACCATGAATGAGGTGATGGGTTAATGCCTTCCGTGAAAGTCAAAGAGAATGAGCCGTTCGACGTCGCTCTGCGCCGCTTCAAGCGCTCCTGCGAGAAAGCCGGCGTCCTGTCCGAAGTCCGCCGCCGCGAGTCCTACGAAAAGCCCACCCAGGAACGCAAGCGCAAGCGGGCCGCCGCCGTCAAGCGCCATTTGAAGAAACTTTCCCGGGAAATCTCCCGCCGCACCCGGTTGTTCTAAGCCGCCTCATCCCCGCCGCCACCGCCTGCGAGTTCGTCGCTATGTCGCTCAAAGACCGCGTTCAGGATGACATGAAAGCCGCTATGCGCGCCAAGGACAAACAACGCCTCGGTGCGATCCGTCTGATCCTGGCCGCCATCAAGCAGCGCGAGGTGGACGAGCGCATCGACCTGAACGACGTCCAGACGCTGGCCGTGCTGGAAAAAATGATCAAGCAGCGCCGGGAGTCGCTGGCCCAGTACCAGAGCGCGGGCCGCGAGGACCTGGCTGCCCAGGAATCCTTCGAGATCGAACTGATCCAGGCCTACCTGCCGGCGCCGCTGAGCGAGGCTGACCTCGATGCTCTGATCGCCCATGCCATCGCCGCGACCGGCGCCCAGTCGGTGCGCGACATGGGCAAGGTCATGGTGTTGATCAAGGATCAGGCGCAGGGCCGGGCCGACATGGCTGCGGTCAGCACCCGGGTCAAGGCCCGTTTCGGCGGTTGAACCGACGCTGTCGCGCTTCCTGCCCTCATCATTTATTGCGCCCGACCGCTGACGGTCGGGCGCGCGTCCGCTAGGCTTTGGGGCTATGGCTGGCCGCATACCCCAGGAATTCCTCGATCAACTGCTGAGCCGGGTGGATCTCGTCGAGATCGTCAACAGCCGGACGCCGTTGCGCCGGGCGGGCCGTGAATTCATGGCCTGTTGTCCGTTTCACGCCGAAAAAACCCCCTCCTTCTCGGTCAGTCCGAGCAAGCAGTTCTACCATTGCTTCGGCTGCGGCGCTCACGGCAACGCCATCGGTTTCCTGATGGACTACGAGCGGTTGGAGTTTCTGGACGCGGTGGAGGAACTGGCCCGGCACGCCGGGCTGGAAGTGCCCCACGCGAGCGGCGGCGGGGATTCATCCCGAACATTGCTGGAGCGGGTCGCCCAGGCCGACCGGTTCTTTCGCCAACAACTGCGCGCCCATCCGGCCCGACAACGGGCGGTGGATTACCTGCGCCAGCGCGGCCTGACCGGCCAAATCGCCAGCGTCTTTGGCATCGGCTACGCGCCGCCGGGCTGGGAGAACCTGTGCCGCGCGCTGCGCGGAGACGGTGTTCCATCCGAGGACTTGCTGGCCGCCGGGCTGGCCAGCCGCGACGAGCAGGGCCAGTTGCGCGACCGCTTCCGCGACCGCATCATTTTTCCGATCCGCGACCGGCGCGGCCGGGTCATCGCCTTCGGCGGCCGGGCGCTGGCCAGCGATACGACGCCCAAGTATCTCAATTCGCCGGAAACGCCGCTGTTTCACAAGGGGTCCGAACTGTACGGTCTGTACGAGGCGCGCGCCCACAACCGGGCGTTGCCCCGGCTGATCGTGGTCGAGGGTTACATGGACGTGGTGGCGCTGGCCCAGCATGGCGTCGGTTACGCCGTCGCCACCCTGGGGACCGCCACCACCGCGGAACATATCGAGCGGCTGTTTCGAGTGGTCAACGAACTGGTGTTTTGCTTCGACGGCGATCGTGCCGGGCGGGTGGCGGGCTGGCGGGCGCTGGATGTGACGCTGCCGTTCCTGCGCGACGGCCGGCAGGTCGGCTTTCTGTTCCTGCCCGAGGGCGAGGATCCGGATACCTTGATCCGCCGGGAGGGCCAGGCGGCGTTCGAGCAGCGATTGGAACAATCGACGCCGCTGGCGGATTATCTGTTCGCCGAATTGCGCGGCCAGACCGATCCCGAAACCCTGGCCGGCCGCGCCCGGCTGGCCGAACTGGCCCGGCCGCTGCTGGAAAAGCTGCCCGATGGCCATTTCCGCGATCTGATGGCCGAACGGCTGCGACGGGAGGCGGGGTTGAGCGCCACCCGTCTGCGCCCGCCGCCCGCCGCCGCCCGGCGCCCCGACCACAACCCGCGATTGATTCGCACTCCGCTGCGCAAGGCGATTGCCTTGCTGCTCTATCGGCCGGAACTGGCGCAACAGACGATGGTCAACGACTCCACCCTGCTCGATCGCGGCGAGCCGGGGTTCAAGCTGCTGGCCGAGCTGATTGAAATACTGCGCGATCGCCCCCAACTCAGCGTGGCCGCCCTGCTGGAGCGCTACCGGGACACCCCAGAGGGCGCGATTCTGGAGCGGCTGGCGGCGTGGGAGCCGGAAGCGCCGGCGGAGGGTTTTCAATTCGACGCGGAATTCGCCGACATCCTGACCTATCTGCGGCGGCGCGATGACCCGCGCGAGCGTCTGCCGGAAATTCTGCTGCGGCGTGGCGCACCCAGCGCGCTGAGCGCCGAGGAACGCGAGGCGTTGCGGAACTTGGGCAAGCCGCAAAAAATCTAACTGTTTTTTATTCACGATAGTTAAATGCAGCATTCGTGATATCATTATAAGTTTACATTTTTCCTACCTCAGTCTGTGAAAGGTCATGAGCGAGCAGCAACAGTCGCAATTAAAGAAGTTGATCGCCCGCGGCAAGGAAAAGGGGTTTCTGACCTATGCCGAGGTGAATGACCATCTGCCCGATGACATCGTCGATCCCGAACAGATCGAGGACATCATCGCGATGATCAACGACATGGGTATCGAAGTGCATGAATTCGTGCCCGACACCGAGACTCTGTTGCTCAACGAGAACCCGGCCAGCGCCGACGACGACGTGGTGGCCGAGGAAGCTGCTGCCGCGCTGGCGGCCGTGGACAGCGAGTTTGGCCGCACCACCGACCCGGTGCGGATGTACATGCGCGAGATGGGGACGGTCGAACTGCTGACCCGCGAGGGCGAAATCCAGATCGCCAAACGGATCGAGGAGGGCATGACCCAGGTGCTGTCGGCGCTGGCCAGCTATCCGCC
>WBUJ01000178.1 GCA_008933795.1 Candidatus Contendibacter sp.
CCAGAGGGCGAGGGGAGAACGGATTTGTCCGGGTGAGGAATCAACGGGCGGTGCGGAACGGCAAGATGATGGTTGTAAACGAATTCCTTACCCTTGAAATCAAGCTCCGGCATGGTAGGGTCCTTGGTTACAAGCAACGTAACGCGGCGCGTTGATCGCGGATCAGGCGTTCCTGTTGCCGGGTGGTGTCATCGGCGTTGGCTGCGCAATCGAGCGCACGGCACAGAATCTCTTTGGAAAGAGTGGTAACGCACGGCAAATGTTTTTTGCTAAATTGAACGCCGTCATAGTCAGATTGCCGGCGTAGGTCAAGCCAGCTCTTCGCGGTCAATTCGCCGCCCAAGTAGCCTAGATAGAAACCTGGATAAGGATTATCGTGATAACAGGGCGGGGATTCTGGGCTGCCATACGCCTTGCTGGTCAGCAGGCGGAAGACCACATCACCATCTGGCGTTCCCGTCAGCACAAGGAGGTATTTCACCTGCCACTGACCGGCAGAGTCACGGTAAAAGCAGTCATGACGATAGATTTGTCCGGGAACCACACCTGCAGGCAACCTGCCGGCTATATCAACACTGCGCCGAATTTACGATGGCTTGGTATTCCTTGGCCGCTTCCAGGATGGCGTCTCGGTAAGGCTCATCATCCGCAATGGCGAGGTCATAGGCAATGAGATGGTTGGAACCTTTCCCGTCGTTCCAGACTTTGGCCCAAGCGCCGTTCTCGGCGTGCGTGACATCGATCAACTTGTGCGAATACACATCCCGGTATTCTTCGGCCAGTTCGCTCATGATGCGCAATTCGCGTTTGGAGAAGTGGCTGTCGTCGAATTCAGCACGCGGCACAACGCTTTCTCGAACATAGTGAATGATTTGTTCTGGCTGAATCGAAATGGCATCCGCCATGTCCTGCTCCGGTTCATCCCACTCTTGGTAAAGATCAATCGGCACGGGGCCGAACTTCCAAGCGCGATAATCCAACCCCGTCACGTTCTGGCCGGTCTGGCGGAAGTGCTCGAAGTCGAGTAGATAAAGCAACTTGAACAGCTTGATCTTACCCAAGTATTGAGTGTGTCTAGCAAAATAGATGATCGCGTTGATCAATTTTTCGCGTTCATGGGTTATGAGCATATTGTTCTCGTCACTGAATACCTGGATACAAAATGCCGATATAAAGTATCTCTAAATTAAAGCATCCCGGCTTGTCTCAAGAGGTTCTCGTAATCCTCCCGGCTCAACGGGCATTCAATCAGCTTGAGAAATTGCGCGCGGGTGAGGGCACATTGCCGGGCCATCATTCCCAGCAGGGAATCGCCGATATCGAAACCGCGCCCGTGGCTGGTCTTGGTCTTGGCTAATGCCTTTTTGCCATCCAGCGCCACATAGACGAAGTAGTTATGGTCGCCTCCCGGCTGTTGCTGAAAACCCTTGCTGAGCAATCCGGCCTCGACATCCCGCTTGTCTTTAGGCATTCGCTACCCCCTCCCAGTCAGCCAGCAGTTGCCGCTTAACCTGTTTTGCGGGTTCGGAAAGCGCATCGTCCTGCTCGCGGGCGTATTCCTGCCACAACATGAGTATCTGTTCCTTCAATTCCGCGAACAGTTCGGCGCGGGTCGCGGCGAACACATCGAGACTCCACGGCGTGTATTCCAAGCAAAGGAATTGCTCGTCATCCGTCAAAGCCGGCAAGAAACTGAACGCGCCGATGGGCCGCAAACGAAAATCGCGGCCCTCAATCTCCCCCAGCACAAAAGGCGATAGATCAAGATCACGAATCTGTTCAACTTCATCGATCCGCTTGGGATGACCCTCATCATCCATCAGCACTCGGCCGGTGACCTGGATCAAGTCCCGCCGATTTTCCAACAGCATGAGTTCGATGTCCTCGTCGTAAAAACACTCCAGAGGGCGGAACTTGGGTTGGTAGATGATCGTCAGTTTGTGCTCGCCGAAAGAAATGGCTTCCAGCCGGCCGGTTACCGTTCGCACTTCGGCGCGTTCCTCCGGCGTCGTCAGCCATGCCTCGATGCGCGCGGGCAAGGTTTCATCCAGAGATAGGGCCGGCTCCGCGCCGGGAGCCATTTCATAGCGATAACCGCTACCCGGCGGAGGGCTAAGCGTGGATAGACAGGACAGCACCCGATGGCGGAGGCGACCATCCGGCACTAACTGGCGTATCCGATCCTCATCGCCCGACACCACGGCACGACTGAATTGGTGCATCTGTCCCACGACCCGCCGAGCCTGTTCCGGCTCTAACAAATCGGTTCCCCGACCTGCTACCCGCCCCGTTACCGCGAAGCACCCGGTCTCGGGTGGGCGCATGTGCAGCACATATTTACGCTTCAATTCCTCGGATAACCGCAGGCGTTGCCGCACGGTGCGCCCTTCCTCTTGCAAGGCAAACAAATGCACCAGTTCTTGCAACTTGCTGAAGATTTGCAGCAACAGCGATACCGGAACCTCCGACCCACCTCCGGCCGGATGAACCTTGAAGGTGATTTGGTCTAAGTCGGGCGCGTTTGGCATGGGAAGTCCATTTTTACCCGCTTGATGAGTGACTTATGGATGGTTTGGCATTCCCTTTGACCGCATCCAGAGCTTGTTATCGGCAGGAATCATCATCCGTAACAGCTAAATGATAGCGTTTTTGCCCCCTTGTCTGCCGATTTTTATGGCGGCGTCGGCAATCCTAATCGTTACCGCGCAATTCCTTCAGTTTCACCAGCATCGCCAAGGTGCGCTCGAACTTCCGGTCGAGGTGCGTTTCGTAGCGGTTCAACTTTTCCAGCCGATGCACCGGCAAGCCCTCGCCCAGGGTTTGCGCCCTGATCGCCGGCTGGTGCCGGGCTTGGCTTTCCTCGTTGCGGAAATACGGCAACAACTGGTTGCGGATGAAGTCGGCCAGTTCGTCGGCGTTCGCCTTGTCCGCTTCGTCCTCGATCCACTCCCGCCACCAGTCGCAACTATCGGGCGGCAGCGCCTTGAGCGCCTTCTCGTAGGCGTTCGCGCCCCCCTTGTCCAGGATCGCCGCCGCTCGCTCGGTGGCTTGCCGGCCCAGCGCCGCTCGCCGTTGCCGTTCGGCGATTTCATCCGGCGTCGCGGTGACCAGTTCCCGCACATCGATTCCCTTGCCCGACAGCGCCCGCTCGAAGGGCACCGCCGATTCAATCGAGCTATCGAAAGAGCGTTTGGTCACCGCCAGCAGCCCGGCGTTGATCGCCGCCCCTTCGGCCAGCAACACCCGCCGCTGGCGCCACATGATCGCGGCCAGTTCCGCCACCAGATGCGCTTCGGTGGGGCCGGTCGGTCGATGCTCCTCGACCAGCGCCACCAGCAGGTCGGCGAATTCGCCCGCATCCTCATGGGGCAACACCACCCGCCGCGCCAAAATCCCGTGCTTCAGGGCATTGAAGCGGGTGATCTGGTAGCTGGCCTTTGCCGGCTCCTCGGTTTCGGCTGCCGGGAAAGGAATCACGGCGGAAGGGTTCTCAAGCGTTTGCGTGGTCATGCTCGCATCCTCCACTGTTCACAGTGCCGCTTAACCGATGGATATTTCAACGGTCCCGTCATCACGCCAGCCGCGCAACCGCCGATACCCGTTCCGTCGCCGATGGTGTCCGGTTGGAAATGCTGGCAGTCGCCACACGTCACCTGATCATCGCCCGGACGGGCCGCGAGGATTTCCGCCAGCGCCCAGCGTTCCGTGTCATCGCTGTCTGGTCCAGTCTTACATTCCAGCCTTGCCAACCGCTCCTTGTAGCACCTCAACTCCGCGCCCGTAACCGCCCAGCCCCGGATGTAGCTAATGGATACCCACGAGGGTTCGATTACCGGTCTTGTAGCGCTTGCGACTGCGACGGTTGCGACTCTTGCGACAGTTCGCCGTTCGGCTTCCGGGTTTGGGGAATTTGCTACTGCTACAGTTGCTATTTTTGCTACTGTTCCCGCTGGTTGAGGTTCCTCTTGTGCAGGCTTTGCTACTGCTACAGTTGCTATTTTTGCTATTTTGCCCGCTGATGGTGTTTGTTGCGTAGCAGGAATAGCAGGAATAGCAGTAGCAAAGTCTCTATCAGCCCGCTTGCGGATCAGTCTGGAAAGGGTCGTCATGGCGTCACCAGCGCCGGGTTAATTTGGAGGGTTCGCCGCTTTCCATCAGCCCCAAGCCGCAGACGGTCAAGGTTGGCAAGCTCGCGGACGCGGCATCCAATGCAGCGCCATCCCGTAGCGGCCCAAATTGACGAACGTGATTCTTGCCAACGATAAGAGCCTTCTCCCGCTGGCAATACTCGATCAGCCAACTATCCAGCCGCGCTGCATCCGCCAGTTCCGCCGGTAGCGCCAGTTCGCCGAAGAACCGCCGCGCCTCGCTCAGGTGCCACGCCGCTATCCGGCTGGCGCTCTCGAAGGCGTCCAGCCCCACCGCGCCGCCCATGCCCTGTTCTAAAATCTGGAACAGCGCCGCCAGCCGCGCCGCATTGTCGGCGCTCTTGCTCGCCACGTCCCGCACGTCGTACAGCTCGCCGCCGCTGCGTAGCTCGTTTTCAATCGCATCGTGGTATTCAATCCATGCCGCTTTCGCCTCCGCTGTCAGGGGCAACAGGGGCGGGGTCAGTGCGTCGTTTTCATCAATGGGAACCGGCTGATTCAGGATTGCGGTAATCCGCTGATGGAACGCGGCCAGGTGCGGCCAGTTCGGTGGCGCTTCGGTGAAGGGGCGATAGCCTTGAGTGGATTGCGGCCACGCCACAAGAAAGCGGGCCAGAAAACCCGTGCCCCGTGCCAGCGTGCCGGATCAGGTGAAGAATTCCCGCAAGGTCGGTTCCTGCACCTGCAAGGCCACGGTCAACCGCGCCCCACGCACGGTGAAGGATTCTGTTGTGCGCCGGTCAATGGTCAGGCTGTTGCCGTCCCACAGTTGATTAAGCAAGCTCAGATTCCGCATGACGGAATCCTTGCCCATGCCATGCGAACCAAACACAATCCCGGCCTCGGCAGAGACCACGCCGCCTGACGGCCATTGCCTCGCCAGTCCATAGGCCAAGGCTTCAGGAGTCGCATCGGCATACAACAGGCGGGGGATTCTTGGCGGTTCCGGCTTGGTGTGTTCCAGATCGCGCAAGGCCAATTCCATGCCCGCCGTCGGCTTTTGCTCTTTCGCCAGTTGGCGAATTTTCTCCTTGATGCCGTTGCGCTTGGCGTCCCATGCCTCGCTGTCCGCTTTGTAGTCTTTCAGCGCAGGCTTCGCCGCTTCCGCTTGCGCTTCTTCATAGTCGCGGATCGCCTTGGTAAAGAAGCCGTCACAAGTGGATTTTCGCTCGCCCGAATCGGCGATGGTCAGCAAGAACAGCCCGACTGGCCCATGCAGTTTTTCCGCCCGCTTGGCGTCCGCATGGGCTTGGATGGCCAGCGACAGCGCCGCCAGCGCCGACGATGCCACCATCGGGATAGGAGCCTTGACGAAGCCCGTCACTTCTTCCACCACCGCCCGGATTGAATCCGGTAGCGCATCCAGGGGATAGGGTTCCGACTCGACCTTGGCGGTCAGTGGTTGCGGTTGCCGCCAAGGAATCTCGCCCTTCCAGCCATGCTGTTTCGCCAGGTCGAATATGCTGGCGCTTGTCACCGGCTTGGTCGCTGAATAATTCGGATCACTTCCGCGAAACACACCCGCCGCCGTGTTGTAACCGGGATTTATCCGGTCCCATTCCACAGCCAGCGCCAGCCCGACCGACTCTTTAATGCCGCTGTCGTTATGCCGCAGGCCCCAGCCGATTACGTCCTCTGCCGGATGCTTTCCTGAACAAGCGCCCTTTGGAATCGCCCGCAATGCGCCCAGTAGGCGCAATTCATCGTCCGTTAGGGTTGATTCGTCGAGGGGTTGGGGTTGTTCCCTCCGGTCATCCGTAGCAAAAATAGCAACTGTAGCAGTAGCAACCGCCGTCTTGACCGCCTCCATCCCGCGCAGCGCCGCCAAGTCGTTGAAGTCGGTTGCGCCGTCCAGTCGCTCGCCGCCGAAATCAGGGATTGCCAGTTGACCGCTGACGGCCCGCGCCGCCTCGCTGGCATGGAAATCGGGTTCGCCGGTCGCCTTCACCAGATCGGCCAGGATCACCAGCGCCGCCGCCGGGTAGCGTTCACGCATCGCCTTCGCCACTGCGGGTAGGTTACCCGACGATAGCGCCGCAATCGCCGGGTGCCCGGTCGCCGCCGATGCGGATAGCACGGTCGCCACGCCTTCGCCGATCAGCAGGGTCAGGCCCGCGCCATCGTCATCGGGCAGGCTTTCCGTTGCCCAGTACCCGCCCACCTTGCTACCGCGCCCGGCCAGCGCCGCCTTGCGCTTGTCGCCGTCGATCAGTTCCAGCGTGGATAGGCCGTCGCCTCGCTTGACGGGAACCACCAGCAAGCGCCCGGTCAGCAGTTCGCCGCCCGACTTCGGCGCATAGCCCAAAATCGCCGCCGCCGCGCCCGCGTCGATCTCTCGCAGGCTCGCCACGGGCGAAACCCGCTTGCGCTCCAGATAGGGATGGTCGGCATTCGCTTCCGTCGCCGCTTGCAGGATCGCCGCCGCCTTTGAAGCCGTAGCGGCGCGTTCGCGGGCTATCTCGGTTTCCTCCCGCAAGGCCCGTTCCGCTGCCATGCGCCGCCGCTCGGTAAGCTCTTCCGGGGTCGGCTTCCAGCGCCTGCTATCATCGCGCCAGCCATTCGCCCTGGCTTCATAGAACAGCGTTCCGATGGTCACCTTGCCAACGGCCCGGATACTCTTCCACACGTCCCGCGCATCCTTGTCGTTGAAGGAATCGGCTTGCAGGCTCCATGCTTCCCACATGTCAAAGCCAGTATCGCCAAGCTCGGACTTGATCGCCATGCCCATGCTCACCCACCTGTCGCGGTCGCTGGCGTCAATGAATTGCAGGGCTTCGCGGATGCGTTCCATATCGCCGCTCATTTCCGTGCCCCTCTATGCCATCCGCGCTTTTGCTGGCGGTTGCGTGAAGGCTTGGCCATGAACGGATCGGTTCCGGTATAATTTCGGCTATC
>WBUJ01000179.1 GCA_008933795.1 Candidatus Contendibacter sp.
CCGCTCGGTCGACGCCGCCCACGCGGTCCAGAACTTTCGTCTTCAGTTTCGGAGGCAGCGGCGGCTTCCTCGGCATCCTCGGCTGGGACTGCCGCGGGTTTGGCCACCGGCATGGGTTCGGGCCGTAAATCCTCGACCGGCGAGGCGATCGCGGCGGCGGGGGCTGGTTCGGGAGCAACTGGCGCGACAACGGGTTTGGCGGCCGGCGCTTCCCCGGCGGACTCCGTCTCGGGTCGCCGCCCGGGCCGGTCACGGCGTTGCCGATCCGGCTTGGCTGGGCGCGTTGCCGTTCGGGCGGACCGTTCGTCCCTGGGTTGTTGCTGCGGGGGTTGCCCGAATAGATTGCTCCACAGCCAGCCGAAGAAGCTGGGATTGACCTCGGGTTTCGGCGTGGGCGCCGGCGGCGTGGGCGCCGGCGTGGACGGCGCGACGCCCTTGACCATCGGCTCCTCGTCCGTACTCCGCGCCACCGGGCTGGCTTTTGCCTCGACCGGTTCCTCGTAGTCCTCGGCCAGCGCATAGGACCGGAGTTGACCCTCCGACAGTTCGTCCACCCGCAGCCGGTTCAGCTTGAAATGCGGCGTTTCCAGCGATTCGTTCGGGATCAGCAGGACGCCGACCCGATGGCGCTGCTCGATGGCGCGAATCGCCTCCCGTTTTTCGTTGAGCAGAAAGGTGGCGACCTTGACCGGCAACTGGACCACGACCCGGCCGGTCCGGTCCTTCATCGCCTCTTCCTGGATCAGCCGCAGCACGCTCAGCGCCAGTGAGTCGATGTTACGAATGGTGCCCTGCCCGTTGCAGCGCGGGCAGATCATGTGGCTGGCTTCGTCCAGCGACGGACTCAGCCGCTGCCGCGACATTTCCAGCAGACCGAAACGGGAAATGCGGCCAACCTGCACCCGGGCGCGATCCATTTTCAGCGCCTCGCGCAGCCGGGTTTCCACTTCGCGCTGGTTGCGGGCGAGGTTCATGTCGATAAAGTCGATGACCACCAGCCCGCCCAAGTCGCGCAGCCGCAGTTGCCGGGCCACTTCATCGGCGGCTTCCAGATTGGTGGTGAGCGCAGTTTCCTCGATGTCGGCGCCCTTGGTGGCGCGGGCCGAGTTGATGTCGATGGAGACCAGCGCCTCGGTATAGTCGATCACGATGCCGCCGCCGGAGGGCAGGCTGACTTCGCGCTGGTAGGCGGTCTCGATCTGGGATTCGATCTGGAAGCGGGTGAACAGCGGGATGCTGTCCTGATACAGCTTGAGCTTGTTCAGGTTCTGCGGCATCACCTGCTGCATGAAATCCTGTGCCTGCCGGTGAACGGCGGGATGGTCCACCAGGATTTCGCCGATGTCGGCGCGTAGGTAATCGCGCAGGGCGCGGATGATGATGTTGCTTTCCTGATAGATCAGGAACGGCGCTTTCTTTTGGGGCAGAGCGGTTTCGATGGCTTTCCACAGGTGCAGCAGGTAATCCATATCCCACTGCAATTCCTCCTGCGAGCGGCCCACTCCGGCGGTGCGCACGATCAGGCCCATGCCGTCGGGGATGTCGAGACTGCTCATCACTTCGCGGATTTCCTGGCGATCCTCGCCCTCGATCCGCCGCGACACCCCGCCGGCGCGCGGGTTGTTGGGCATCAGCACCAGATAGCGCCCGGCCAGGCTGATGAAGGTGGTCAGCGCCGCGCCCTTGTTGCCGCGCTCCTCCTTTTCCACCTGCACCATGATCTCCTGGCCTTCGCGGATCGCTTCGCGGATGCTGGGGCGACCGCCCTCGGCGGCGTGGGGATCGAAGTAGCTGCGGTTGATTTCCTTGAACGGCAGGAAACCGTGCCGGTCGGCGCCGTATTCCACGAACGCCGCTTCCAACCCCGGCTCGATGCGGGTGACGCGGCCCTTGTAGACGTTGGATTTTTTCTGTTCCCGCGCGGGGGTTTCGATGTCGAGGTCGTAGAGCTTTTGGCCGTCCACGAGGGCCACGCGCAACTCTTCCTGCTGAGTCGCGTTGATCAGCATGCGTTTCATGGTGAGATTCCCTGCGCTCGACCATCACCGACGGTGACGCGGTGGTTGTCGCCGAGGCGTCGCCAGAATGGGGAATGGCCCGGAGGATGGAGATCCAAAACGTCGGGCGAACCCAAAATACGCCGCGGAAAGCGTGACCAGTTGGCTGGGAGCGCGGTCAAGAGCCGCTCAAGGAAGGTTAGGGTCGAGCGGCGGACAAACCCGTTGAACCAAGCCCGCCCGCCGGTTCACTGGCGCGCGGGTACGAAAACCGATATGGTGTATTGATCCAGTTTCGCCGGCCGTTCGCGGCCCTTTCGGCGACAACGCCCGCAACTATAACAGTCCGGCTGCCACGCTTCAAACTCATGACGGCTTCCCCTGCTCCCCCTGGCGTGCGCTACTTGGCGATCACCGCCGACCACGCCGGCCAGCGTCTCGACAATTTTTTGCTGCGCGAACTCAAAGGCGCGCCCAAGAGCCTGATCTATCGCATCGTGCGCACCGGCGAGGTGCGGCTCAACGGAGGACGGGGCCAACCGGATCGCCGGCTGCAAACCGGCGACGTGCTGCGGATTCCGCCGGTGCGGCTGGGCGAGCGGGAGGAACGACCGCTCCGCGTACCGCCCGGACTAGCGGAACGGTTGCGGGCGGCGGTGTTGTACGAGGACCGCGATCTGCTGGTGCTCGACAAGCCCGCCGGGCTGGCGGTGCATAAGGGCAGCGGGCTGGATTACGGGGTAATCGAGTTGTTGCGGGCGCTGCGGCCGGCCGAGCCCTTTCTGGAACTGGCGCACCGGCTGGATCGCGACACCAGCGGCTGTCTGGCGCTGGCGAAGACGCCGACGGCGCTGCGGCGGATTCAGGACGCCTTTCGGGCCGGTGGGGTGGAGAAGCGCTATCTGGCGCTGGTGCGCGGTTACTGGAACCATGGCCCGCGCGAGGTGAATCAACCCCTGCGCCGGAACGTGTTGCGCGGCGGGGAGCGGATGGTGGAAGTGCTGGACGACGGCAAGCCGGCCCGGACGCACTTCCGGCCGGTCAGTTTGCACAAACCAGCCTCGCTGCTGGAAGCGAGCATCGCCACCGGCCGCACCCATCAAATTCGCGTTCACGCCGCCCATGTCGGCCACCCGCTGGCCGGCGACGAGAAGTATGGCGACCCCGATTTCAACCGGCTGATGGCGGAACGGTGCGGCTTGCGCCGGCTGTTCCTGCACGCGCACAGCCTGAGCCTGTCGCTGGGCGGGCGGGACATCGCGGTCAGCGCCCCGTTGGACGCCGAACTCAAGGCGGTGCTGGACCGGCTCGGCGCCCCGAACCCACGTGGAACCTGAGTGAGAGATGGCCATGAGCGACCTGAATCCGAACCCGAATCCGCCCGGCGACGAATGTTGGGCGCGCGATACCCTGACCAAGCTGGCGTTCGCCGCCGTGACCGAACAGCGGCGGGCGCGGCGCTGGGGGATTTTTTTCAAGCTGCTGTTTTTCGCCTATCTGGTGGGATTGCTGGCGCTGGCTTGGCCGGACGATCTCGGCAGCGCGACCGCCGCCGCCAAGAAGCATACGGCGGTGGTGCGGGTGGACGGCCTGATCTCCAGCAGCACCCAGGCCAGCGCCAAGAATGTGATCGAGGCGCTGCGCAAGGCGTTCAAGGACGAGAAAACGGTCGGTGTGGTGGTGGAAATCAACAGTCCCGGCGGCAGTCCGGTGCAGGCCGGCGAGATTTACGACGAGATTCAGCGGTTGCGCCAGCGCTATCCCAAAATGCCGGTTCACGCGGTGGCCAGCGATGTGTGCGCATCGGGTGGTTATTACATCGCGGCGGCGGCGCAGAAGATTTACGCCAACCGGGCCAGTATCGTCGGTTCCATCGGGGTGCGGATGGACAGCTTCGGCTTCACCGACGCGATTGCCAAGTTAGGCGTCGAACGGCGGGCCTACACGGCGGGCAGCAACAAGGATTTCCTCGATCCGTTCAAACCGGTCAATCCGGCGGAAGTGCAACATCTGCAAGGAATGCTGGACGCGATTCACCAGCAGTTCATCGCGGCGGTCAAACAGGGCCGGGGCGAGCGGTTGAAGGACAATCTCGAGGTGTTCAGCGGCCTGATGTGGACCGGTGAACAGAGCGTCGGACTGGGACTGGTGGACGCCCTGGGCAGCACCCGCCACGTCGCCGAGGAAGTCATCGGCGAGAAGACGATCGTGGATTACACCAAGCACACCCGCTGGCTGGATCGGCTGTTGGACAGCACGGAGGCCAGCCTGGGGGCGGCGCTGCTGAAGGGATTGGGACTGGATGGAACGGCGCGGTGGCGGTAGGAGCCTGCTCGCGGGCGATTTCGGCGGATCATCGCTGGCACAGGCGGGCTTCCGGGCGCGGACTCACCCCGGTTATGTAGCCATTAATGCCTAACGGGGCGGCGGATAAGCCGCGCAGGGCGGGAGAGCCGTAGGCTTTTCCGCCCGGAGTCGGCTTGATCCGCTGGTTGTGCGGCGCGAAGCGCCAAGCAACCGGCGGATGGTCATCCGCCGCCCCGTTGTTGCGGGCGCGAAGCGCCCGCAACAACGATCAAGCTCACCGGCGGAGCGAAGTGGAGTCCAGTGCAGCGCCTCGTTAGGCTGCTTGTCTAGGCAATGGGAGTTGAAATCTTCCAGCGACCACACCGGCCACGGTCAAGTCTTCGTCAAGCTCTTCCCATCTGAGTGCATATCCACTGACCTCTACTTGAACTTTTTTAAGCTGATTTTCAGAGGCTTGGCTAAGAATCTCAAAGCGATCAGCAGGGAAACCCACTATCCGTCCATCAGTTAATTCAAGATAAATCATCCGCTTCTCTGCCCAAGCTCTGATAGCTACAGGTTCTACTTCAACGATTGTGGTATTCATGGTATTTATCGATCAAGGGTTGTCTATTTTCAAATACGAGTCTTTCAATTTCTCTTAAATCATGGGGAGGTACACCACGATTACGAGCTAAGGCTATAGGGACAAGCCAGAATTTACACTCACCGCTAGAACAGCGCACATGAATGTGAGGAGGTTCATCTCTTTCATCTGAGTAAAAATGGAAGCGAAAGCTTCCGACTCTCAAAACTGTCGGCATATGTATCCTATGTCAATGGCAGCCCGAGGTTGCATCACTCAATGAACGTTAAATCAACCATAACAGGCGATGGCGCGATCTCCGGTGCAGCAGCCAGTTAGGCTCGGCTGAATGTTGGTTTCAAAAAAAGACGGCAACCCAACCTACGCTGCTAAAGGTAAGGATTGCTTTTTGGTTCGCGTTGCTTGTAGCGAAGTGATGCAGCGCGGTAAATATCAGCCTGCTTTTTATTTGGAATTTCAACCAGACTATCAAGGTAATGTACTGGTGTTCCAATCCTCTGCCATTCAGTAATGGCAGATTCAATGTATTGACTAATGAGATGCGCTTGATCTGTTTCATTTTTAACATGAAGTGCTTTCTGTAAAGATTGCATCTCTATTAAAAAACTATGTTCCTGCATTTTTAATCCTTTGAGATAATAGACGTGCGTGATATACTCAGAGGGTTCTTCGTCGGTTCTTGTGGAGCTAGGCAAAACTGATCATTATCCGTTGCTTAAAGTTGACAAAGTTACGGAATCCGTAACCCATGCGTTTCACTGTTTTGAGTATTATTAATACCTTCAATGGCACTCGTTGTGAAGCGGTGAGCGAAGTAGTTTAATACATAATATTTCCAAGCACTCAGCATAGACAAAAAGTCGTTCAGATACCTGTTTTTCAGTTTCTTGGCCTGTTCTATCCATTGGTTCAATTCAATTTCACCTTGCTTTCGAGTCAACCGTTGATTGAAGATTGAACGGAATTTCTCCTTATGTTCGTAGAGCAGCTTCAGCTCAGGGGTTAACAGAAAAGCGCGGTCGCGTTTCTTTTTCTGATCGTCGGTCAAGTCCTCTGCATTTTTCAGTAGCGCCCATTTCAGACGCTTGAACTCTTCTTGACCTTTAAATTGCCGGCGCAAGCTTTTGCGTTCGTTATCCAACGCTTTATTGAGATAACCGAAAAAGTGAAATCGGTCTACAACCAGGGTGGCATTCGGAAACACCGCTTTGGCCGTATTGAGAAATCCTTGCCACATATCCGAGCAAAATACTTCAATCTCCCTACACCAGTCAGTCCCTTTACCCTGAAAGTATTGAATGAGTTTCTCTTGGTCTCGATACTCTAGAATGTCAATAATTTCAACACGTTCCAAATCAACGATCACCGTGGCATAATCCCGATGTCCTTTCTTTATCGCAAATTCATCCATGCCGATGACCCGTACCTTTAAGACAGGACGCGCGTCCAATTCATGGCGCGCACCTCGTTGGCAGATTTCATTGGCCGTGTGCCAAACAAGATTCTCTTGGGCGCTGATTTTTTGGATCGTGCTGGCTTTACAGCATTCATACACATAGCGTTCGTACCGGCGAGTCATCGTTCGTTTCGGGTCTACGAAGCCGAGCCGTTCGTTGAAATGCTGATGGCAATCTGAACAATAAAATTGTCGCTGCCTTAAGTGAAGGTAAACTTCTTTACCCGTAATCGGTAAATCTCGAAAACTGCCGCTCATAGGTCTGGTTAATGACTTGAGTCTTTTTCAGGCACTTCAGACAAAGCGCCTCTTCAAAGATCGAGCTACAGTAAATATGAAGACTTTGATCTTGCCAATCCACTCGATCAACGCGGATTTCTTTAATCCCCAAGATTAACTCGAATACCTCCGCCTCGCTCATCAGAATTTCTCCCCGTGTTTTACTCTATAACTTTACTCTAAAAGCAGCCTCATGAGAATTAATGTCACCCAAATGATTCATATCGCGCTCCGCTCCATAAGAACCGACGAAGAACCATATGTATAGCTGATAGCTAGGGGGTGTTGAAGCCTAATCGGGATAGGGAGAAGCCTTACGGCTCCCCCCTCCCACACCACCGTGCGTACGGGTCACGTACACGGCGGTTCGATGGATTCAATTCCTACCGGGGTGCGAGGCTTGGCAACCCCAGATTG
>WBUJ01000311.1 GCA_008933795.1 Candidatus Contendibacter sp.
GGGGGTAAGAAGACATGAATCTGTCCGAGATCAACCTCAGCAACTTCGATCTGCGCGAGGCGGGCGATTGGCCGCTGGCGGGCAAGGCGGTGCTGGTGGTGCTGGTGCTCGCCGCCGTGCTGGGCGCCGGGTATTACTTTTTGACCAACGACCAACTCGCGGAGCTGGACAAGGTGACCAAGGAAGAGCAAACACTGCGTCAGGAATTGGTCGAGAAGTGGCGGGTGACCGCCAACCTGGAGGCATTCCGCCAGCAGCTCAAGCAGATGGAAGCGGATTTGGAGGTGATGTTGCGCCAGTTGCCGACCGGCACCGAGATGCCGGACCTGCTGGAGGATGTGTCCAACACCGGCAAGAAGAACGGCTTGGATTTCGAGTTGTTCAAGCCCGAGGCCGAGAAGCCGAAGGATTTTTACGCCGCCAAGCCGATCACCATCAAGGCCAAGGGCACCTATCATCAGTTTGGCGCGTTCGTGAGCGGAGTGGCGGCGCTGTCGCGGATCGTGACCCTGGAGAGCGCGACGATGGCCAGCGCCGCCAGCAGGGATGTGGGGAAGAAGAAGCAGGATATCAAGCTGACCAGCGAGCCGCTGACCATTCAGGCGACGCTGCAGACTTATCGCTACATGGATGAGACGGCCAGCGCGCCGGCGGCGAGTGGTCCGAAACCGCCGCAGAAACAGTCGCAGCCGCAGAAGAAGACGGGAGCCGGCGAATGAACGCGCGTGTTGCTGTGAGATCAGCGAGATCGGCGGGCGTGGTGTGGCTGGGGGTGGCGCTGCTGGTGGGATGCGCCCAGCCGGATCTGAGCGGAGTCCAGCAGTTCGTGGCGACCACCCAGAAGACGACGCCGCTCAAAAAGCTCGATCCGCCGCCGACGATCAAGCCGTATGAGCCGTTCGCCTATACGGCCCAAGGCATCAAGGATCCGTTCGTACTGGCGCCATTCGCCCAGGAAGAAGAATTGGAACTGCCGCAGGAACTGGTGGCGCAAAGCCCCAATTATAAGGGTCCGCGGCCTGATCCGAATCGGGTGCGGGAAGAACTGGAGAAGTACTCGCTCGGTTCGCTCAAAATGATGGGCACCTTCCGCATGGGCGGCGGGGGCGAGTTGTGGGCGCTGGTTCTGGCTCCCGATAATGTCGTGCATCGGGTACAGAAGAACAATTATCTGGGCACCAACCACGGCAAGATTGTCGGTATTACGGAGCAGCGGGTCGAGCTGAAGGAGATCGTTCCGGAGGGGCCCGGGCGCTGGCAGGAGCGTGAAGCGTTCCTGTCGCTTACCCAATGAGTGAGGGGGAAGTGTCATGACGAACAGGTCCGCGAGCGAAGGCCAACATGACCGTCGGTCGGTTGGGGGGTGGCTGCCACCGTGGGTGGCGGTGTTGGGTCTGATCTGGGGAATCGTGCTGGTCGGGGCGTGGGAGGC
>WBUJ01000180.1 GCA_008933795.1 Candidatus Contendibacter sp.
CGTGGCCGGTGGTGTCACGGGAACCGCAGGCCGGGCAAACCAGCATCGTCAGCGTCTTCATCGCCCCAGTAGAACTCACCCAACGACTCGACACAAGGGCAAATCCAGTGGTTTAAGCCCAGTGCCATTAGGACCAGCGACAGCATATTCAACGGTTCCGGGTCCAGTTCGCCCAGGGTGGTCACAGTGATTTGCTCGCCCTTGCGAGTGACGTTGAAGGCGACGATGACCAGCGTTTCGGCGGGCGATAGCGCAGCAGGATTTGCCGGGCTTCCAGCAGTTGCCAGGACCGTTTGTTGGAGACCGCATTGTAGAAAGCGATAGCGAAGTCACCCTGCCCGGTCAGGTCAATCCGCCTGGCGATCAGGCCATGCCCGGCCAGGTTGGTGCAGGATTCCAGTGCGGCATGGGCGGCGGGACTGAGGTGCTCCAGCCCGCCGGGGCCGGAACCGATGATGTAGAGTCGTCGCGTGAGGGGCATGAGGTTATATCGGGGTAAAGGGATTCCAGGGCGAATTCTGGCACACTTCCGCGAACTGCCCCCAGCTTTCGACATCTCGCATTGCTAATAACTGGCTGGCAAACGCTAGTGCCGCCGTAAGGTTCGCTTCCGCCGCCGCGCTCAGCGGTTCGCCCAACTCGAAGCGCTCGCCGCGAATGGCCAGTTGAAACGCTGGCGGCGGCGGAATATGGTTGATTTGCTGGTAGACGTGCAACACGGCGGCAGGCGACAGGGCGTGGCTGGTGTAGCTGGTGTCGCGCGCCGGACGTAGGCGAGTGAATTGAAACGGCGGCGGACAGGAGACGCTGGCGTCCGCGAACAGCGCCAGCGCCCGGTTTTCCAAATCGACCGCGTGTTCGATCTGCAACTGAAAGTCGGTGAGCAGTTCGATGTCGTTCCAGTCACCGCGCTGCTCCCGCATGGCCGCCAGTCGTTCCAGCAACAGCGGCCCCAGCGCATCGTCGCCCCGGCTGGGATTGCCAACGGCAAGAATCAACAGGCTGGAGTGGCTTTGCTCAGCCAGAGTGCCGGAAGGTTCCATCCGCATCCCGCACCAGGCAATCCATCACCGTCCCCGTTTCTGCCTCCACCAACTCTACATAAAGCGGCATCTGGCCGAGCGCATGGGTAGCGCAGGACAGACAGGGATCGTAGGCCCGCACGGCGACCTCAATCTGGTTCAGCAGCGGCTCGGTCAGTTCCTTGCCATCCAGATAGCGTTCCGCCACCTGGCGGATGGACTCGTTCATCGCCTGATTGTTGTTGGTGGTGGACACGATCAGGTTGGCCTTCTCGATCAGCCCATCCTCGTTGATGCGGTAGTGGTGGAACAGCGTGCCGCGCGGCGCTTCGATCACCCCGACGCCCTCGCGCGCCATCTCGCCCCGCACGACCAGTTCGTCGCCAAAAATGTCCGGGTCGAGCAGCAATTCGTGGATCGCCTCGGCGGCGTGCAACAGTTCGATCATTCGCGCCCAGTGATAGGCCAGGGTCAGGTGAACCGGCTGGCCTTCGCCCAGCGCCGCGAACTCGCGCCGCTCATCCTCGGCCAGGGGTGTGGGAATGAAATCACAGTTGTTGATGCGCGCCAGCGGCCCGACCCGATACCAGCCTCGGTCCGGCCCCAGCGAGTTGATGAACGGGAACTTCATGTAGCTCCACGGCTTGACCTGCTCGCGGAGCACCTGGGCATAGCGCCGGTAATCCAGATGATCGAACAGGATTTGTCCCTGGTCGTTTTTGGTCCGCAAGCCGCCGTGATACAGATCCAGCGCCCCGTCGGCGCGCACCAGGCTGAGGTAGTTGGAGCGGATGGTGGCGAAATCGCTGAAATAACCAGGGTTCAGAGCATAGGCCTGCTTGATCAGTTTAACGATGTTGCGGCCCCACTGGATCATCAGGTCGAGATCGGCCAGCAGGTAATTGCGTTCCTGCAGGGTCAACGCTTTATTGACCCCACCGGGTACGTTGCCGGTGCCATGCACCCGTTTGCCGGCGGTGACCCGGATCACCTCTTGGCCGTACTTGCGCAGCCTGACCCCCTGGCGGGCGACGTCGGGGTAATCGGCCATCACCCCGCCGATGTTGCGACGGGCGACCTCGGCGTCGAACTCGAACAGGAAATCCGGCGAGGCCAGATGGAAGAAATGCACCGCGTGCGATTGCAGGGTCTGGCCATAGTGCATCAGCCGGCGGATTTTCTCGGCGGTCGGGGTAATCTCGTGCGCCCCCACCAGTTGATCGACCGCCTTGGAAGCCGCCAGGTTATGGCTGACCGGGCAAATCCCGCACAGCCGCTGCACCACCACCGGCACCTCCCAGTAAGGCCGGCCCTGGATGAATTTCTCGAAGCCGCGAAATTCGACGATGTGCAAACGCGCTTGGCGGATGTGATGGTCCCGATCCGTGAACAGCGTGACCTTGCCATGCCCCTCGACCCGGCTGAGCGGGTCGATGGCGATCCGACACAGATATTCCGGCTGTGCAGCCGTTTCCAGGGTGCTCATGGCGCGCCTCGCTCAATCGTAATGAATCTGGGTATAGGGCAGCGCGAGCGGCTGGCCCGACAGTAGTTGATTCACGAAGGTCCAGATGGCATCCGCCGACGGCGGGCAGCCGGGCAGGAAGTAGTCGATCTTCACCACTTCATGCAGCGGATGCACCTGATTCAGCAACAGCGGAATTTCCGGATCGTTGGGAATCTGGGGATTGACCAGGCCGATGCCGCGCAGATAGGACTCTTCCAGACAGTCCTTGAGGTCGTACTGGTTGCGCATCGCCGGAACGCCGCCGTTGAGCGCGCAGGCGCCGATGGCGACCAGAATCTTGCAGCGCGCCCGGAATTCCATCAGCACGTGGACGTTTTCGGCGTTGCAGACCCCGCCCTCGATCAGGCCAAGATCGCACTCGCCCAGTTCCTTGATGTCGGTCAGCGGGCTGCGGTCCAGTTCCACTCGCTCGGCCAGTTCGAACAGCCGCTCGTCCAGATCGAGCAGCGACATGTGGCAGCCGAAGCAACCGGCCAGCGAGCAGGTGGCGATCTTCAGTTTGGATTCAATCATGGCGGCGTCCCCCCTTGCTTTCCGAGAGCGTCGCCACGTCGCCCACCACGCTGATCGGCTTGCGGTCGTAGAGCCGCTGGCCGATGGGAATCTCGTAACCCCGGTGCTTGGTCAGAATCGCCCCGGTCGGACAGACCTGGGCGGCCTTGTCGTGGATGCTGAAATCGGTCGCGCCCAGTTTGCCGGACGGCGTGTTCACCACCAGATGCGCCTCAATGCCGCGCCCCTGCACCGCGAACACGTTCTTGCCGTCCACGTCGCGGCTGGCCCGCACGCACAGTTCGCACAGGATGCAACGGTTGAAATCGATCACCGCCTCGGGATGGGAAGCGTCCACCGGCCGGCGCGGATAGAAATGGGTGTAATGCGGCGCCAGCATTCCGACGTAATAGGCGACCGCCTGCAACTGGCAGGCTCCGCTCTTCTCGCAGGCCGGGCAAACGTGGTTGCCCTCCACGAACAGCATTTGCAGGATGCCGCGCCGAATTTCGCGAATCTCCCCGGTCTCGCTCTCCACGGTCTGACCCGCCGCCGCCGGGGTGGTGCAGGCCGCCTGCATCCGGCCATTGACCCCGACCAGGCAAACCCGGCAACTGCCGTGCGGAGCGAACTCCCGGTTGAAACATAGATGCGGAATGTAGACGCCGGCGGCCAAGGCGGCGGCCATGATGGTCTGCCCGGCCTGGAACGGCACTCGCCGCCCGTCCAGCGTGAAGCTCTGCTCTTCGCTCATGGCATGGTTCCCAGCATCAGTTCTTCTTCGCGCAAATATGCGCCCGGATCGCTGCGCCCCGTCAATTGCCGGGCCTGTTCCAGCGCCGCGTCCAAATCGAAGGCCGGCTCGAAGGCGGTAGAGCGAAGCCGCCGTTCCCAGGACTCCGGGAACTGGTCGAGGCTGTCCAGCACCGGATTGGGCGCGGTCTGGCCCAGCCCGCAATGACAGGCGACCCGCATGATCCGGCCCAGCTTGCGCATCTCCTCCAGATCGTAGCGCGTGCCATGCCCGGTATGCACCTTGGTCACCAGATCGCGCATCAACGAGGTGCCGACCCGGCAGGGCGTGCAGAAGCCGCAGCTTTCGTGGACGAAGAAATGGGTGAAATTGCGGATGCCGTCGAGAATGTCGCGGCTCTGGTCGAATACCATGAACGAACCGCCCGTCGCCAAATCCTCGAAGCAGATGCGCCGGTCGAACTGTTTGGCGGAAATCATGTGCCCGGCGGGGCCGGCCATCTGGATGCCTTGGGCGTCCCGCGCGCCGCAGTCGTCCAACACCCGCCGCACGGTGACGCCGAACGGGTATTCGTAGATGCCGGGCCGCTTGCAGTCGCCGCTGAGGCTGAGCAGCTTGGTGCCCTTGGACTCGGCCGTGCCCCGGTTGGCGAACCAGGCCCCTCCTTCCACCGCGATCTTCGCGGCGGTGGCGAAGGTCTCGACGTTGTTGACCACGGTCGGCTGGTTCAGGTAGCCATGGGTGGTTGGGAACGGCGGGCGGATGCGCGGTACGCCGTGCTTGCCTTCCAGCGACTCGATCAGGGCCGATTCCTCGCCACAGACGTAGGCCCCGGCCCCAAGGTGGATGTCGATGTCGAAATTGAAGGTCGGATCGCCGAGAATGGCCGCGCCCAACAGGCCGGCTTCGCGGCGGCGTTGCAGGGTCGCTTTGAGCGCATCCAGCAAGTAGCGGTACTCGCCGCGCAGGTACACGAAACCTTGGCGGGCGCCGATGACCCGACCGCACAAGGTCATGCCCTCGAACACCAGATCGGCGAAATCCTGCATCAGCACCCGGTCCTTGAAGGTGCCCGGCTCGCCCTCGTCGGCGTTGCAGACCACGTATTTCACCTCGCCAGGGGCGTTGCGGCAGGAAACCCACTTGGCGCCGGACCGGAACCCGGCGCCGCCCTGGCCGCGCAGGCCGGATTTGACCAATTCCTCCAGGATTGCCTCCGGGCCACGCTTCAACACCGCCCGCAGCGCCGCGCCGTCGGCGAAATGCCGCCCCAGCAAAATATCGGCCCGACGGATATTGCTGACCACCTCGAAGAACTCGCGCGGCCATTGCGTCAGGGGGATTTGCCCGTTCACCAGTTCGACGATCCGGTCCAGGCGCGGCGGGTCGAGACGGGTCAGTGCGTAGCCGTTGACCAGCGCCGCCGGTCCCTGATCGCACATGCCGGTGCAGGAAGTGGTCCCGACCGTGACTACGCCATCGGCGCGGGTTTCGCCGATCCCGACACCGAGCCGGTCGCAGAGAGCGTGCAGCAGCTCGCGGTTGCCCAGCATCCGGTCGGTGATGTTGTCGCTGAACAGGATATCGTAGGAACCGCGCGGCGCGGTGTAGAGGAAGGAATAGAACTCGGCGACGCTACGCACCTTGTCCGGTGAAACGCCGAGTTTCCCGGCCACGGCATCGAGAGTCTCGGGCGACAGCCAAGTCAGGCTGTCCTGTGCCTCGCGCAGGATTTGCAGCAGCCGGGTCGGCATACCGCCGTGGCGCTGGACGATATCGTGAACCGTCTGGATGAGCGCGTCAGGTTCCGCCATGGACCACCTCCGCTGTTGATGGCCGATCCGGCATTATGGCGCGCGGATGGCGATTTTTCTTGGGCAGGCCGCTAAACCACAATTTTTTTGATTATAGTCCAAGTCAGGATAAAAAGCTTTGTTTTCTTATGGGTTAACGCTTAATCTGACGTCGACGTGGAACGCGGCGGGCCATGCCGAATCCAATGTTGGGAGAAATCGCCCCTCCCCCCATAAACCGCCCAGCGATGGCTCCAACTGGGTTTCATTCTGGCGTTACCGGGGAATTACGGGCAAAATTTTAATTTTTTGTGACCTACATAATCGGAGACAAGACCCTCTCATGCCGAGCCAAGTCCTGAAATCCACACGCTGGCTGTTACTGGGGTGGCTGACCGCCAGCGCCGCGCAGGCAGCGGTCTATGCTTTGCCGCCGCCGGACACGGACGTCATCGGACAGGTCAAGGTGATGTACGCCACCAGGGACGATACCCTGCTCGACATCGCCCGCCGCCACAGCCTGGGTTATGACGAGATTGTTCACGCCAACCCGGGCGTGGACCGTTGGGCGCCCGGCGAAGGCAATCCGATCGTGCTGCCGACCCGCTACATCCTGCCCAACGCCCCACGCGAGGGCATCATTCTCAACATCGCGGAAATGCGGCTGTACTACTACCCCAAGACCAACGCTGGCGAGGACCAGGTGGTTTACACGTACCCGGTCAGCATCGGCCGCATGGACTGGAAAACACCAATGGGTTTGACCAAGGTGGTCGCCAAGGAAGTCGATCCGGCGTGGCGACCGCCGGCTTCGATCAAGGCCGAACACGCCGCCGAAGGCGACATTCTGCCGGATGTAATTCCCGGTGGTCCGGACAACCCACTGGGGCGCTACGCCATGCGCTTGGGCGTACCCGGCTATCTGATCCATAGCACCAACAAACCCTTTGGCATCGGCATGCGAGTGACGCACGGTTGCGTGCGGATGTATCCGGAAGACATCGAACGCTTGTTCGGCATGGTGCCCGTCGGCACGCCGGTGCGGCTGGTCGATCAGCCGGTCAAGGTTGGACGACTGAATGGCCAACTGATGGTCGAGTCGCACGCGCCGCTGGAGGAAGACAACCTGCCGATCAAGGTCACCCTGGAACAAGCTCACCAAGCGGTCATCGCCAAAACGGGCCCGGACATGCCCGGCGTGGATCAGGCCACGCTGGAATTGGCGGTGGAACAATTCAGTGGCATTCCCGTGCCAATTTCCGCGCCGGTTCCGTACCCCGTCGCGCAACCGGCCAGCCCAGCGCCGGCTGAACCCACGCCCGAAGCGCCCGTCGCCAACCGGACGCTGCCCCCCTACCCGCCCGCCACGGC
>WBUJ01000181.1 GCA_008933795.1 Candidatus Contendibacter sp.
CTGAATCGCTGCTGTCTGGACTGCGAACGATTCGCCCGCCGTAATTGGCGGGCGCGGATTGAAACTGGCTATACGATCTCTGGGGTAGTTAGTGGATGCGGGATTCGCCCGCCGTAATTGGCGGGCGCGGATTGAAACCACAAATGGCTCAATCGCTCCAAGCCGGCAACGTCGATTCGCCCGCCGTAATTGGCGGGCGCGGATTGAAACATCAAGCCGTTGCGGGCCGTCCATGACCCGCCACGATTCGCCCGCCGTAATTGGCGGGCGCGGATTGAAACGCAGGGCTTTTCTCGTCATTATCGCAATAACGTCCGATTCGCCCGCCGTAATTGGCGGGCGCGGATTGAAACCGTTGATTACATGAGGTGACACCATGCCACGCATTGATTCGCCCGCCGTAATTGGCGGGCGCGGATTGAAACCGGCTGAAGGTCTTTAAGCAAGCGGACGTATTCAAGATTCGCCCGCCGTAATTGGCGGGCGCGGATTGAAACGACAACATAACGCCAATCCCCGTACCCCTTCACAGATTCGCCCGCCGTAATTGGCGGGCGCGGATTGAAACCGGGTTTGCCTTGGCATAATAGGGATGCGGCGACGATTCGCCCGCCGTAATTGGCGGGCGCGGATTGAAACCGAAACGCGCGGGGCCGACGGCGGCCCGCCGTTCGATTCGCCCGCCGTAATTGGCGGGCGCGGATTGAAACTAATGGGAGTATGATACGGGGCTTGATACGGGGACAGATTCGCCCGCCGTAATTGGCGGGCGCGGATTGAAACGCTTTGGCCGGCGACACGATCAACTTGCAACTGCGGCGATTCGCCCGCCGTAATTGGCGGGCGCGGATTGAAACCTTTTTGAGCTGTACCAGGTCCACGACCCGGCTGGAGATTCGCCCGCCGTAATTGGCGGGCGCGGATTGAAACTTGCGCTTGGCGGCAAGTGCCTTAATCTGGCGGTGATTCGCCCGCCGTAATTGGCGGGCGCGGATTGAAACCTGCTTCAATGCCTGCTGCCGTTGCAGCGCAGCGGGATTCGCCCGCCGTAATTGGCGGGCGCGGATTGAAACTCGAACACGCCGACCAGGAACTCCGAGCACAACCGATTCGCCCGCCGTAATTGGCGGGCGCGGATTGAAACACAAAGCCCGCTCTTCCAACAAACTCAATCGCCCCGATTCGCCCGCCGTAATTGGCGGGCGCGGATTGAAACCCCGAAGGGGATTCATTTCCGTGCGAATACTCGGCGTGATTCGCCCGCCGTAATTGGCGGGCGCGGATTGAAACCCTTTCTCGATGCTGATGACAGTACCCAAAAATTTATGATTCGCCCGCCGTAATTGGCGGGCGCGGATTGAAACGCCCGGCGTAATAGTGGGACTCGACCCGCCGCGACTGATTCGCCCGCCGTAATTGGCGGGCGCGGATTGAAACACCCCGAAGTCAGCCGAAGAAATCGCGCTGGCGTCCCGATTCGCCCGCCGTAATTGGCGGGCGCGGATTGAAACGTGAAGTTGGATGTGGACCAGGGCGGCAACGGCTATTTGATTCGCCCGCCGTAATTGGCGGGCGCGGATTGAAACATTTCGCCGATAATCGCCGCAGGTGTCTCCAAGGGTAGCAGTAGTCCCAGTAGCAAACCGGATAACACAACCGGCGCGCTCGTGGATGACATGGCATTTCCTCCCCAAGAGTATTGTTTTTAGTTAAGCCTGTTATTGGTCATAGTCAAGTAGTGAGGAGGTTACGGCGAGATAGAGCGAATGACATTGCATTTCCCGCCTATCCTGAGTTCAATAGACCGAATTCCGTTTTCATACTCACCGCATTGGCGTTTATTCGTTTTTTCCAATCAATCGGGTAAAAAATCCTCCTCCAGAATTTGCTCGATAGTGAAGGGACAGCCGGCTGGAAAAGCGGATTCTTCCATGCCGGTCTCCTGGGCGGCGCGCAGAATGGCGTCCTCATAAGCCTCGACCACGATCTCGGCCAGCAAGGGTTTTAGGCTGGGATTGTCGCGCAGCACTCGCGTGGTCTGTCGGCGTTGCTCCTTGAGAGTGAGTTGCCAGCTCCGACCGCGCCGGTTTGCCTGAATGCGCCACTTGAGTAGATGGGCCAACAACACCGCCAACCGGTTGATTAGTTCCCGTTTTTCGCTTCGCCCCATGCTGTCCAGTTCCTCTGCCAGATGTTCCAGATCAATCTCTCCCAGCCGTCCCTGCCGAAGGAGTTCGGCGTTTTTCAGCGTCCAGGCGTAGAAATCCCGCTCGTACAATTTAGTAGTGGAGTTCATCGGCGACCCTTGTGGAAAAGCTGTTCGAGTAAAGCGCCAAGAGAGGTTACCCGTTTGATCGATCACGCTTCGAGCGAATAGCCGCTTTAGAGCGCAGGCAGGGCCGAGCGAGCGCGAACAGCCCAGTATCGTGCTCCGGTTGTCGCGCCCCTACATCCCCCGCACCCGGATCTGGCGCCGGCCATGTTCGCGCAGCTTGTCCGCCAACCGATCGAGATGCCGCTGGCCAGCGACCAGCGGGTCAGCGTCCGCAGTCAGCGCCCCACTGCTTGCGCCGGGCGATTCGGCTATCCTTGATTCCAGCCATCCGCCCGACTCCCAAGGAAAAATGCTCATGCTGACTCAATCCCTGGCTGGCTTGCCGTCGTTCCTGTTTTATTTCGCCACCGCCATCGGCCTGCTGCTGCTGTTCCTGGCGGCGTACCTCTTCATCACCCCATACCGCGAGATCGCCCTGATCCGCGAGGGCAACGCGGCGGCGGCGGCCAGCCTGGGCGGCGCCATCCTCGGCTTCGTGCTACCGTTGGCCAGCGCCATCGCCCACAGCGTCGGTTTGTTGGACATGGCGGTTTGGGGCCTGATCGCACTGCTCATCCAACTGCTGGCCTACGGGGTGGGCCGCCTGCTGCTGCCCGAGCTGGCCCGCGCCATCCCCGCCGGCCAAGTGGCGACCGGGGTATTCCTCGGCGCGTTGTCGCTGGCCGTTGGCATTCTCAACGCCGCCTGCATGACCTATTGAACGACGGCGCTAACGCGGCTGGATCGGAGTCGGGAGCGGCGGCACATGGGCGGCGGTCGGCCAATACCGCCAAGCCAGCGCCGCGCCCAGACCGACCAGCGCCACGGCCAGCAGCATCGCGACCAGCCAGCGCGACCACCGGCGCCCGGGTCGGGCCGCCGTCTTGCCGGTGGTCGCGTTTTGGATCACTTGCGCCAGTTCCTCGGCGCTAGCGAACCGCGCCTCCGGCGTTTTGGCCAACAGCCGGTTGATGACCGGTTGAAATTGGCGCAGCGGCTCCGGCAGGGTTGGGATTGGTCCCTTGACGTGCAGGATCGCCGTCTCGAACGCGTCCGCGCCCTTGTACGGCCGACTGCCGGTGAGCGTCTCGTAAAACACCACTCCCAGACTGTACAGATCGCAGCGCGCGTCCACCGGCTTGCCCAGCGCCTGTTCCGGACTCATGTAGTTGGGCGTGCCGATCCGCCAGCCGGCGGCGGTCAACTGAGTCTTGTCCTCCAGGTTCTTGGCGATGCCAAAATCCGACAGCACCGCAGTTTCCGGGTTGCGAAACAGGATGTTGGCCGGCTTGATGTCCCGATGGATGCAATTCTGGCGGTGGGCGTAACCGAGCGCTTGGGCGATCTGAACCAGAACCTTGACCGCCTGCTCCGGGCTCAGTCCACTCTTGATCCGCTCCTTCAACGTACCGGCTTCCAGATACTCCATCGCGATGTAGGAGCAGTCCTGATGCACGCCGGTATCGTAAATGGTGACGATATGCGGGTGACTCAGCTTGGCGACGATCTTGCCCTCCTTGACGAAACGCTTGCTGAAGGTGGGATCGGTGGCCAGGCTGGGGGCCAGCACCTTGAGCGCCACGCGCCGGTCCAGCGATTCCTGGACCGCCAGATAGACGGTGGACATGGCGCCTTTGCCAATGATCTTCTCGATGCGGTAGCCGGGAATTCGGGGCGTTTCCACGGTGGCCATGACTAAGGGGTCCTGAATAAAGGTTCCGGGGTAGATCGTGATGATGGGCCAGACCGGCGCGAACGGCAAGGTAGCGGCAGCGGCCGGCGGCGAACGCGAGCCTTAACCCCATTTTCGATCCGGCGACGTTGATAACCCTGAATCCCCAACCCGCGAGGAGGACCCGCCATGAATCGACTGTTCCCACCCATGCTGTGCGTGCTCGCTCTTGTCGCGCTGTTCGCCGGTTGCTCGCGCGGCGGCGACGCGCCCACCAGCGCGCCCATCCCTGGCAAGACCGTTGCCGCCGAGACGGCCCAGCGCGCTAAGCCGGACGCCGTCCGGTCAGAGCCACTCCCGCCGCCGCCATCGCCAGCGCCACGGGCGATGGCGCCATCCGCGCCAGTTAGCCCGGCGCCGACCGTCGCCAACTCCCTGGGGCGGCCCGCCGCCGAGGAGGCCGATCTGGCGCTACGCGGATCACCGCAACAGATCGCGTCAGCATCGGGTGGAACCTTGTCCCCATTGCGCGCCGCCAGCGAACCGACCGACCGCGAGCGGTACGCTCATCAGGAGGAGAATCCGGTCAAGCGCGCCGCCGAGCAGCCCGTCTCCACCTTCAGCATCGACGTGGACACCGGGTCCTACGCCAACGTCCGCCGCTTTCTTAACGGGGGCCGGTTGCCACCGCGCGACGCGGTGCGGGTCGAGGAGCTGATCAACTATTTCGATTACGACTATCCGCCGCCGGACAGTCGCCAGCCGCCGTTCCGGGTCAGCACCGAATTGGCGCCGACCCCGTGGAATCCGAAAACCCTGCTGCTGGCGGTGGGGATCAAGGGCTACGAATTGCCGAAAACTCAGTTGCCGCCGGCCAATCTGGTGTTCCTGATCGACGTGTCCGGCTCGATGGAATCGCCCGACAAGATCGGCCTGCTCAAGCCGGCGCTGAAACTGCTGGCCCGGCAGTTGCGCTCCGAGGACAAGGTCGCGATCGCGGTCTACGCCGGGGCGGCGGGGATGGTGCTGGAACCCACGCCGGGTAGCCAGAAGGCCAGGATCGAGGCGGCGCTGGACCGGCTGAGCGCCGGCGGCTCCACCAACGGCGGCGCCGGCATTCAACTGGCCTACAACCTGGCGCGCGAGGGCTTCGTCGAGGGCGGGGTCAACCGGGTGATTTTGGCCACCGACGGCGATTTCAACGTCGGCACGGTGAACTTCGAGGCGCTGAGGAACCTGGTGGAAACCCAGCGCAAAAGCGGCGTGGCCCTGACCACGCTCGGCTTCGGGACCGGCAATTACAACGACCAGTTGATGGAGCAACTGGCCGACGCCGGCAACGGCAACTACGCCTATATCGACACCCTGCGGGAGGCGAACAAGGTACTGGTCGAGCAAATGAGCGCCACCCTGCTGACCATTGCCAAGGACGTGAAGATTCAGATCGAATTCGATCCGGCCGTGGTCGAGGAATACCGACTGATCGGCTACGAAAACCGGGTGTTGCGCCGCGAGGATTTCAACAACGACGCGGTGGACGCCGGCGACATCGGCGCGGGCCACACCGTCACGGCGCTGTACGAGATCGCCCTCAAGGGTAGCGGCGGCAGCCTGACCGAACCGCTGCGCTACGGCAAGCCAGCCGAAAATATCGAACCGCGCGGCGACGAAATCGCCTTCCTGCGGCTGCGCTACAAGCAGCCGGATGGTGATGTCAGCCAGTTGCTGGAATGGCCGATTCGCCGCCAGTCGGCAGTCAGGGACGCTAGGGAAGCCAGCGAGCGGTTCCGCTTCGCGGCGGCCGTGGCCGGTTTTGGCCAAGCGTTGCGTGGTGGCCGCTATACCGGCCAATTCGGTTACGACGGCGTGCTGGCGCTGGCCCGCGCGGCGCGCGGCCCCGATCCCCACGGCTATCGCGGCGAGTTTCTGACCCTGGTCGGGCTGGCGAAATCGCTCGATCCCGGCAAGGGCGCGGAACAGGGGCAGGCGATCCGCTGATTGAGGGATCGGGAAGGGGGCAGGGGACAGGATGCAGAAAATTGGCTTCTTGCACCCTGCACCCTGCACCCTGGAACCTGATACCTTAGTTTTCATGCCGACCGATGCCAATGCCGACGAGACCCTGATGTTGCGCTACGGCGCGGGCGATGCCGATGCCTTCGCCCGGCTGTACGCCCGGCATAAGGGGCCGCTGTACCGCTACTTGTTGCGCCAGTGCGGCCAGCCGGCGGTGGCCGAGGAACTGTTCCAGGACGTGTGGCTGAAGCTGGTCGCCGCCCGAACCGGCTACACCGTACAGGCCAGATTCACCACTTGGCTGTACCGGCTGGCGCACAACCGGCTGATCGATCACTACCGCGCCAGCGCGCGCCGGTTGCCGGCCTCCTACGCCGACGACTGCCCGGAATGGGCCAAAGTCCCGGCGCCGGTCGAGGCCCAGCCGGAGAACCAGGAAGACCGCCGCTGCCAGGTCGAGCGTCTGTTGAAGCTGCTGGCGGAGTTGCCGGAAGCCCAGCGCGAGGCGTTCCTGCTCAAGGAGGAAGCCGGGTTGTCGCTGGAGGCCATCGCCCAGGCCACTGGAACCGGCCGGGAAACCGTCAAGAGCCGTTTGCGCTACGCGCTGGCCCGGTTGCGGCGTGGTCTGGGAGGAACGCCATGAACGATCCTCGCCCCGGCGAATCGAACGAACTGGACGAAGTTTGCGACGAGCGTCTGTCCGGTCTCTACCGCGCGACTCGCGCTGCCGAACCGCCCGCTTGGCTGGATCAGCGCGTCTTGACGGCGGCGCGGACGGCGGTGGAGCCGCGTCCGCCGTCGGTGACCCCGTTGCCCCGGCGGCGTGGACCCCGCTTCTGGGCGGCGCCGGTGGCGCTGGCGGCGACGGTGGCGCTGGTGGTGGGGGGATTGCTGCGCCT
>WBUJ01000182.1 GCA_008933795.1 Candidatus Contendibacter sp.
GGTGGGGGGTGTGAACGGTTACGTTTCTCCATGCGCGAATTGGAGCAGCTCGGGATGGTCGCCGCTCAGCGCCCGCCGCCACAGTTCGAAGGCGGCGCAATACCAGATGAGCAACTTTTCCCGCTCGCTCGGCTCGGATGCGTTCAGGGCGCGCATGAGCCAGCCGTGATCGACGTAGGCCGGCCAAGCTGCGTCGGGCGCTGTTAACAACTGTTCGAGCGCGGCGTGCTCGCGCCGAAAGCCGGCGTCAAAAAATTCGGTCAGCAGCCCCCCGCGCGGACGCCAGCGGATGGCTTCCGGCAACAGCCCCTCCATGGCCTGGCGGGCGACCCATTTGGTGTGGCCGTTCCGGTAGCAGTCATAGCTCGAAATCGACAACATGAAGTCAATCAGATCGGGGTCGTGGTACGGCTCGCGCCGTTCGATACCGCAGCGGCTGGCGAAAAAGGCTTCTTCGCTGACGCCATCGGCGGCCCACTGATCGAGGGCGGCGAGATAATGATCAGGCCGGGCATGATCGGCTGCTTCCGGCGGCCAGGGGTCGCCGGCCTCGCGCCAGTGTTGCCGCGCGCTGGCGCTGAGCCAAACCGGCGCCGAGACGGGGCGAGTCCTGCGCCAGCCCAGCAGGTGCTTGCCGAGGCGGCGCGTGGCGGGATCGCGCCAGAGTCCCAGCACGCCGCCCGCTTGGCCGATGCGGGCGATCTCGCGCACCACCCATCCAAAGCGTCGGTCCCGCCACCCGTCCAGCAGGCGGCAACCGGGATGTGGATACAAGTTATCACCCGACGCACCGTTCAGTATCACCCGACACCCCTCGGCGGCGGCGGCGCGGTAGACCGCGAGCTTGAGGCGGCGAAAACAGTTGGCAATGGGCGAATTGGGATTCACGGGCCAGGTCGCCAGATCGCGCATCGGCCACTCGGCGGAACCGGGCAGCAGGTGCAAGCCACAGCCGACATGCCGGGCGCAGGTCGTGATCTCGGCGCTTTCATCGGCGTTTGGATAACCCGGCAATGACCAGGAATAGGCCGTGAGCGTCCGCCCCTCACCGTTCAAGCGGCGCTGGGCGAGGGCGGCCAACGGCCCGGAATCCATCCCGCCGCTCAGCATGATCCCGGTGCGTTCGCCGCTGTCGCGCAGGCAGCGGGCTACGGCCTGATCCAGCAGCGTTCGGAAATGGTCGGCGTACTCCTGGTCGCTCCGATAGGACAGGGTCTGCTGGCCGAAGACCAGCGGTTCCCGGTGCAATCGAATGGCCTCGGGCGTGCAGATCAGGCGTTCGCCCGGCAACAGCTTGCGAATGGCGCGGAAGGGCGTGCGGTTGTCGGCGGGACGCGCCAGGGCGAAGTGACCGGCCAACCAATGCTCGTCGGGCTGGCTGGAGACCGCCGGATGCGCCAGCAAGGCTGCCGGTTCGTCGGCGACGAGCAGCAGTTGCGGCGACGAGAAATAATACAGATTACGCCGGCCAAGCGGCTCCCGATAAAGGACGATGCGCGGCCGGTGCGAATCCCTCAGGTCAGCCAGCACCAAGGCGATGGAGCCTTGCAGGCGGGCCAGTCCGCTCTCGCCCCACCGTCTCCAAGCCGCCAGGGTTAATGCCGCGTCGGTCAGCGCTTGCGCAGTGTCGGGGGAAAGTCCCAGTGACGCATAGAGACGGTCCCGCTGATCCAGATAGCCACTCAGGAAGACGGAGAAGCCATCCTGTTTGTGCCAGTCAGGAGAGAGTGACAGATTCCCCGTTGCTTTCCAAAAGCAACTCCCATCACGCTGCAGGATCAGAACAAAAGCGGACACGCGATAGATTATGAGACCAATTTAAGGCTGAGGGGGAGGTTTTTCGATTCCCTCAGTACCGCTGTCTCCTAGTCCGGGGCTACCTCCCATCGTCATCGTCCGAACATCGCCATAGCAAATCAAACGCGGGGCCGAATAGGGACGCTTTGTCTGGGGCGGGAGTTGGCGGGGGGGAATCTCAAGATCGGTTTTCTTGGGTGTACTCATAAGCTCATTTTCCTGGATGGCGGGAGTCAGTAGGGTGGGCATTGCCCACCCTACTCCTGCTAGCGGACTGGGGCGGCCGGATCGCCGAGCAGAGCGAAGCCGCGCAGCTTGCTCGCCGCAGCGGGGTTCTGGTCGAGATACGTTTGCTGCGCCTTGAGCAGTGCTTCGCCCAAGGTGGCGCGCTGGCCTACCTGCTTGAAGAACACGTTCCCCAGTCCCGTGAGCACACCGATATCGGTCAGCGCGGTGGCCCCCAATACCGCCGCCGCTCCGGAGGATTGGAACAGGAAGGCGTTGGCCATGGTGTCCTGCCTGGGGTTGACGAAGTAGGTGTTCCAGCAGCCCCACTGCGTCACCAGAAGCGGCGTCGCGTTGCTCAGTCCGCGCGCTTCAGTGGCCGAGAGCAGGATGCCGCTGCTGGGATTGAGGCCCCAGATGGCATAGCTGGAGTGGCCCATGTAGCTGACCAGCGCGCTACCCCGGTTCAACTCGGTTTGCAGGGTGGTCTTGGCGGGGTCCAGACCCAGATCGTCCACCAGAACGAGACTGCGGGCCCAACTCGCGGGCAGTTGCGCGGCGTAACCTTCGCTGATAGCGGCAAACTGGCGGCTGCCGCCGTCCGAGGGCCCCGAGCCAAGCACCGCGTGGGTCGGCGGAACGTGGTTCACCACCTTGGCCACCAGTTGGGTCAGTTCGGCGACGGTGCGCACCGGTAGCCGCCCCAGCGCCGCCTGCGGTTTGCCGTCATCGTTGTAATCAACGTACCAGCCGTCGGCGGGCGCGTAGGTGACGAGCGCGTCGGTTTGTGCGTAGCGGGTGGGAATGAAGCTCTGGCTGGCCAGGCCCAGGTCGTTGTGGTAGTCGTGGGAATCGCCGCCGACCAGCAGGACAAAGCGCGGCTTGGCCTGCTTGAGATAACGGCTGATCGCCTCCGCCGAGACCTCGAAGTCCGCATAGGCGGCATACAGCGTCTCAACATCCACCACCGCCGTGCGATAGCCCCGGCCTTCCTGGAGCGCGACCAGATCGGCCATGGGGGCGCTGTCGCGGAACAGCGCGTGGCTGATGATAAGGTAGTCCACCTCCTTCGCTTTTGGCTCGGCGGCGGGCGCGGGGACGTCGGCCTGGATGGTCGGGCGACGGAGGGCGCGACTGTCGGCGGCAAACCAGAGACCTTGGCCATTGACGATCAGTTGCTCCGCGCCGATCCGGCGCTGGGCATCGCGCCAAGCCACCGATTCGCCCTGGAAGCCGGTGATCAGCACCTTGGCATCGGCGGGAAGTTCGCCCTGCCAGGCGCCGTTATCGGCCTCGGTGTGGCGTGGATACTGAACGCTGAAGTTATCCAGCGCCTGGATATCATACTGGTAGCCAGTATCGCCCGGCGCGGTCAGGGTGAGCGTGTTGCCGGTGGCTTGCGCCAGCCCCTGCGGGAGAACGAGGGTGCGGGTGGCGTCCACGCTGCCGTCAAACCAGGCTTCATCAATCTGCTGGCCGTTGACCGTGACGATCAGGTGATGATCGGGTGTATCGCCGGGCCAGTCGGTGACGCCCCAGTGCCGCAGGGTCAGGCGAGCTTCGCCGCCGGCATAGCCGGGCAGATCGAAGGAGCGTTCCCGGCTGACCGGTGCGGTGCGGGCGAACAGCCACTCGTCGTACCAGGGATCGTTGCCCGGTGCAGCGAAGCTATAGGCGCGCTGCTGTTCGACCTTGACTTCATGGCTGAATACGCCGGACGCGGCGTTTTTCGGGTCGAGGGCCTTGCTGTTGGCGTCTCTGACCTGGCTGTGATCCACCAGGAGCCGATAGGCGTTGCGGGCGCTGTACAGGGTCGGGGTGACTTGGCCGAGAAATTCGACCGTGTCGCCGTTATCGAACTGGCCGTTGTTATTGGCGTCGTTGACGTAACGGGGCTGCTTCTTGCCGTCGTCGGTCAGCGCCAGGTCGGTGATGGCGACGCCGCTGAAACTGGCGCCCGCCGCTTGCAACTCGTCGAAACTCACCCGCTGTACGCCGGACTGGGTGACCCACAGCAGCGCGTCGGGCGCTCCGGCCACCTTGATGGTGCGTTTGGCCGCTTGGGTTTGCCGCTGGGTTTGCTCATTTTCGGCGTGGATGGCGGCCCAGTTGATCGGCTTGGCCGCGGCCACGGCGTCGAACCCGTGTTTCCGACCGACCGCGAACGGCCCATGGCGCTGGGTCTGACCCTGGGTGTCCCAGTCTTCGACCAGCAGTTCGTCCACCACGATGCCGGGGAAGGTAGCGGTGTAGCGTTGCGGCTCCAGCGAATCAACCACGTTGGAGGGGATTAGGTTGGCGGTCAGCGGTTGCCAATTCGGTTCGCCCGCCTTGCGGCCGTAGATCTGGAAACCGGCGTTGCGGGTCTCGGTGGCCGTGGTCCATTCCACCGTCAACCCGGACGGGCTTTGGCGGGCCTCGACGCTGGAGAGTGTAATCGGAACCGTGGCGTTGACAGTGATCGTCGCCGTGGCGGTGTCGCAGGTTGCCGTCGGCGTGGTGGGCGGCACCGTGCAGATGGTGTATGGGTAGTCGTAAGTACCCGGTGTGGTGCCTGCGGCCACGGTGATGATGCCAGTATTGGGATCCATTGAGATGCTACCCGCAGCCGGGGCCGGGGCCGTACCCGGGGTCAGCGTGGCGTTGCCACCCGTACCTAGAATCACGGAACCACCGTTGGTGGTGGTGTCGTTCAAGACCACGCTCGCGGTCGTGCCGCCCGAGGCCGTCGGCGTCACCGCGAACGAGTCGTCCACAGCATCTATAGAGGCCACGCTGACAACGGTGACTGGGTAATCTTCAACTTCACCGTTATCTTGCAAACCAGTAGGGTTGAAATTGTCGCTGCCACTATCATTGATAATCCGCAAGCGGGCATAGGTTGATCCGGCAGTAATAGATGGAATAGCCCAACTCAGTGTTGCGGTTGTAGCACCCGAAGCAACTGTTGTACAAGCTCGTTCATTAGGAATAAAGTTGGTGAAACCGCCACTAGAATTACGGTCTATCCAGCCACAAAGCTTTGCGCCGTTCGTCGGAATATTGCTGACAGCCACATTTAATTGGAACGTTTGAGGAGACGTACTCGCACGGATCTGAGGAAAAACAACGAGCGCATCCTCGTCGTCTATACCGGTGCTATCGTCTCCTGTGCCATTTAGAGGAGTTGCTTTACTTGCTTCGACATCGCGCGTAGCGCCCAGCCTTGCGCCGGTAGCAGTATGGCGGGCGGCAGATTGCCCTCCTCCAGTAGGATCATAACTAGTCGGAGCATCACCATAATCGAGGGTATTGGAATTGCTGATCGGGGTCGTTTCAAACCCACAGCCTGCGTTCGCTATATTTCCCATCGAACCTTCGCTAGTCGCGGTACACGCGGCAATCATGCCAGTCCAGGTTTCAGTGGTTTTGTACGGATCGCCCCCTCCATAAACCTTTGCCCGGTTATCCAACGATGGCTCTGCGTATGACGCGACATTCACCGGCAATGTGAAAACACTTTGTCCCGGCGTGGATCCGGATGCAGCCGCAATGGCGATGGTGGAGGTACAGGTCGCGGTATCGTTGGCGTTGGCTGTGGTGCTGACGGTGCAAGACCAGTTGGCGCCGTTGGTTCCGCCCGGCGTCAACGACGAGTTAAACGACATACCCGCCGGCAAGATGTCTTTAACGGTCGTTGTGCCTGTCGTCGCAGCCCCGCCATGATTTTGTACCGTGAATGTATAGGTGCCAGTATTACCGGCTGCAAACGTCGTGTTGCTATCGCTTTTAACTAGGGCCAAGTCCGGATTTGGTTTGGCCGGCACACAGAACTGGAAGTTATTAATTGCTATAGCTTGGAGCCCAGGATTATTATCTGCGTTAGGTCCATTTCCATAATCCAAGGTGGCACTCGTCAGCGATGTATTGTAGTTAACCCCTATATTGCAGTTAGCATTGGTGCTGTTGCAATCAAAGGTCGTATCAGGGTTTCGCTTTGCATAAATTATATCACCACTCGAATAATCAACATAGTTGCCTAAAGTTACACGCGTAAGCGTTGGGCTGTCAGAAAACTTGAGCTGATCTTGGTAAGTGCCTCTATCAACGTCGGCTACAACATACTCCAGTTGAGGGAGAGATTGGCTAAAGCTAAAAGCGATCCTAACGAAATCTGTTTTGTTACTTTGATTCGCATCCACTTCCAGGGAGTTAGGCATATTTCCCATAGTGGCATTTGCAGGCCACGTACCATCATCCCCGTTAATAACTAAGCCAGTTCCACTTATCGTTACAGAAAAAGAGACGGCTCCTGCGCCTGAGCCGGCTGTGTAAGTATTAGGCCCTAGGCTTCCAGCAGGCCAAGAATTGGCGCCAAAGCTGAACGTGGTTTTCGTTTGCCCAGAGGCGCAGTTGAGATCTGCTTGTACTTGCGCGGCCCATAACAACAAGCAACTCAACGCGACAAATCTTACGGTAGGCACAAAAAACACCTCAACAATATTCATGGATTTAAATCGGTCCAAAATGGACCGGTCGGTCTCAAAAAAGTTCATTTTTTCCCAAAATCCAGCATCGAGTTTGACCCATTATGACATGGCGCTGGCCTCGTAAGGTAGCGTATCTGTCATGTTAACGAGAATTTTGGCTGATTATCTTGAATAAAGCAAATTCCATGCCTACTGAACGCGGCGCTCGCGCGGAATCCGGAATCATGGACGGCAACGCCATCCAATGGTTGACCGGGCGGGTTCAAGCACCGTTTGGCGGCTTGGTTTGACTTTACCAGCAAGATTGGTATCGAAAGGTAACTTATTGTTAACGCCAGCTTTGCCTTGGCCGCGCCTCATCGGACGCCA
>WBUJ01000183.1 GCA_008933795.1 Candidatus Contendibacter sp.
GCTTGACAGCCGGCTGGAACAGCAACTCACCCTGCTGCGCGAAGCCGGCGATCTGGGCTGGAAATGCTGTTGGGACAGCCTGACCGCCAACCGCCAGCCGGGCATTGTCTTCGCCGCCGCCGCCACTGCCGTCAGCCATCCCGACGAAGCGCCTTTCAAGCAACTCACCGACTATGCCAACGCCGCGCCCGACACGGCTCATGAACTCATCGCCGCGCTGGGCTGGGTCGCTCCCGACCACCTGCGGGGCCGAGTCCGCGATCTGCTGGCTTCGACCTCGCCGCTGTTGCGCTATGTCGGCATCACGGTCTGTGGCCTTCACCATGTCGATCCCGGCTCCTATCTGGATGCGGCGCTCAAGGACTCCGGCCTTCGCCTGCGCGCCCGCGCCCTGCGCGTGGTTGGCGAACTGCGGCTGCAACGCTATCTGCCCGTCCTGCGGCAACACCTGAACCATGCTAACGAAACCTGGCGATTCTGGGCCGCTTGGTCGGCGAGCCTGCTCGCCGATGGCAACGGCTTGGACGTGTTGCAACAAATCGTCGAACACCATGCCGAACCGGCCCTCCAGCAACGCGCGGTGGATTTGCTGGCGCGCGCCATGGGCATCGAACCGGCCCGACTCTGGATTCGGCAACTGCTCCTGGACGAACACTTGACCCCGCTGGTCATTCACGGGTTGGGCGTCCTCGGCGACGCCTCCGCCATTCCTTGGCTGATTGGCCGCATGAGCGGCGCGGCAGAGCCGGCCAAGCTGGCCGGCGCGGCACTCAGCCTTATCACCGGCGTCGATTTAGCCAAGGAGGGATTGGTAGCCAATACTTCGGAGTCAGCGGAAGACGCAAAACCGGCCGATCCAGCGTCCCTGCCCCGCCCGGACTCGAAAGCCGTGAACCAGTGGTGGAGCCGGCAACGCCGCCGCTACAAGAAAGATCGCTGTTATATGATGGGATTCCCGATCAACCTGGAAGTGTGCTGGCAGACGCTGGTTCACGGCCAGCGGTTCCAGCGCGCCGCCGCCGCTCTGGAACTGGCGCTGCTGGAACCGCAAACCGCGTTTTTCCCCGTCGAAGCGCCCGGTTTCCGGCAGTGGGAATGGCTGAGCGCGATTGGAACCACCGCCCCGATGGGTGATGACACGCGCAGCACGATTCCCCAACCGTTCGCACCCAAGGCGCGTTCCAAGGTTCGAAAAAGTCTCGCGCCTCCGGAACCCGTGGTAGCGAATTCCAGCGTGGAGCTATCGACCTTGCCAACCCCTCGGCCGTTGTCGAGGCGAGCCCGACGGATCGACCAATCCCTGGTTTCAGCCATGGACGCGCTTGCGGAACTGACCCGACCGGTCAGTCAAGGCTGGCTGTTCCGCCGAAGGGTATTGCTGCGACCCTCGGATAGCAGGGCCGCCCCCAAAATAGCTGTTACTCCGTTGCTTGAGCCGGACTCGCGCGAACCCGGGGCCGTGATCTGGGAGGATGAGCGGACGGTTCCGCTTCCCGAGCCAACCTCGGCAACGATCCTGACCGCGCGCAATATTCTTTCGACCCAAAAATTGCAATCCGATGGCAGCGATCTGGACCGGCCTAGCCGACCCAGCACACCTTCGAAGCGGAAAAAGACACGGCCAGCCGCTTTGCCGGAATCGGGCCAGGATCGTTCGCCGGTGATTTTGTCGCCCGTTACTTTCGAGTGGTACTTCGAAAGAATTGCCGAGATTTGGAGAATGCGTCATGCTTTGGCTACCGCTCGTTATTCTCTATTTCACCATCTTTGCGAAATGGATCGGTATCTTAAATCCTATCTCGAATATCTCCCGGAGGTTACGGATGATTTTTGGAGAAAAATAGATAGTCTTCCGGCTGAAAAGTGGAAAGCGGGTCATCTTTTCGCGGCGTCTTATATCGCGTTAAGGGATAACCGGATGCAGCGGCTGCGTAAAGTGGTTGATATCGCCCTTGCCCGGACCAGGATAGACCAGGGATTTGTATCGGCATTTGGCTGGATGCCGCCATCGGTGGCTAAAAATAGGGTTCACTCGTTGCTGAATTCAAAATTTGTCAAGTGGCGTCACTTGGGAATGGTAACCGCCATGGCCAATCACGTGGACTGTAAGAACTTCTTGGAAAAGCTGACCAATGACCTGGACATCAATCTCAACATTATTGCCATCAAGGCTATTGGTAAATTGGGTTACGCGAATTTAATGCCCATCTTGCTGCGCAACCTGCGCTCGATACATGAAGACCAGCGGTTTTGGGCAGCGTGGTCGGCTATTCTGCTGGGTAATCGTCGGACAGCGCTGGAGATTATGAAAGGTTTTGCTCTGTGTCCGATGCCGCTGCGGCAACAACAGGCTCTGCAATTGATACTGCGAGTGGCGGATTGTCGGGAGGTTGACCGCTGGATCGCGGTGGCCGAACAGCATAATCATCGTCTTCATGCCGCGATGGCTAACGCCGGCGCTTGTGATAACATTGCGTGGGTTCCATGGTTAATTGAATCGATGCGTTCCCCAGAACGCGCTAGCTTCGCTGGAGAAGTTTTTACGCTGCTTACCGGGATTGACTTGATCGATGAGGGCTTAATGCGTCCCAGGGTAATACATCCTTCCGAGAGCCAGTGGGTGGGCTCCATGGAACTGGCGCAATCTCTTTTACCCGATTTGAAAGCGGTTCAGGCTTGGTGGGCTGCTAATCAGCATCGTTATCAGAAAGGAAAACGCTATTTTTTTGGTCAGGAAATTACGCTCGAAAGTTGTTTGTGCCTGTTAAATACAGGTCGGCAATATCAACGGATTATGGCTGCTTTGGAGCTTAGTTTGCTAAAAACGAACTCTCCTTTGCTTGAAACACAGGCTTCAAGCTTCCAACAACAGACCTGGATTGGTCATCTAAGGGACGGATAAGTAACCCGCCCAAGGGGGTGATTGCCGTGAAGCAGATCCAATCTACTTCCACCGAGGTCGCTGAATTTCTCCGCCAAGTGGCGAAAACTCCGGCGGCCTCGGTGCCGCGCGGCCGGCTGATCTTCGCCTTGGACGCGACCGCCAGCCGTCAGCCGACCTGGGATCGCGCCTGTTGGTTGCAGGCCGACATGTTCGCTGCGGCGGCGGAACTCGATGGGCTGGCCCTGCAACTGGTCTGGTATCGGGGTTACGGGGAATTTCGGATCGAGCCATGGGTTACCGACTCCACCGAACTGCAACGACGCATGACCTCGGTACAATGCCAGGGCGGCTTGACCCAGATCGGGCAGGTGTTGGAACACGCCGTGCGCGAAACCCGGCAACATCGGGTCAACGCGCTGGTCCTGGTCGGTGACTGTCTGGAGGAAGCTGTGGATCCGCTGTGTCATCAAGCTGGACAACTGGGATTGCTGGGAGTGCCGGCCTTCGTTTTTCAGGAGGGCCAGGATTCCAACGCCGCGCAAGGCTTTCGGGAAATCGCCCGGCTGACGCGCGGCGCTTACTGCGCTTTCGACGCGGGCAGCGCCAAGCAATTGCGTGATTTATTGAGCGCAGTTGCGGTCTACGCCGCCGGTGGCCGCTTGGCCCTGACGGAATTCGGCAGGCGTCGTGGCGGTCTCATCCAGCAACTGACCCGACAACTTTGAGAGAGGGCCAATGCTGGTACGGGTGTTGCTCGTCGCAGCCGCGCTGATCGGTGTTTACTTTCTGGTCCGGCGGTTGCGTCGCTCCGCTTGGGGCACGCAAGGTCCACGCCTGGCCATTGCCGCTGGTATGATGGCCATCTTGCTGCTGCTAACGGTGCGTGGCGGCGCTGAAATCGCTATACCGCTGTTGGCTGTGCTCGCGCCACTTCTGGTGCGCTGGCTGAATACTCGTCCGCCCCCCTCCTACCCCGCTTCGCCGCAACCGGGATCGTCCGGTTGTTCTACCGTCGCTACCCGTTTCCTGTCCATGGACCTGGATCATTCCACGGGCGCGATGTCGGGTCGAGTGCTTGATGGCCACTTTTCGGGGTGTTCCCTGCAAGACTTGTCCCTTCGGGATTTACTGGAACTGTGGTGGGAATGTCGATCTGATGTCCAGTCGGTGGCGGTTTTGGAGGCTTATCTGGATCGTCACGCCGGGATGGATTGGCGCGAACGGTTGCGTGATGCCGGACGTGCTGCGGATCCTTGTGGGAGTTCCGGAGCGATGGATCGGGCTGAGGCCTATCAGATTCTGGGTTTGCAACCGGGGGCAAGCCGCGAGGAGATTCAAACTGCTTACCGTCGCCTGATTCAGCGCGTTCATCCGGACCATGGTGGAACATCCTATCTGGCCGCGCGGTTGAATCGGGCGCGGGATGTGTTGCTGGGGGTGGGTTCGTCCTGAGTTGATGATATAAATTTCCCGATGGAACTTCCGCTCACCGCTCGCTCATCGCTTCCCGATTCCATGTCGCTCCACCAGTGCTTGGCGTTTGGCGTAGCATTCCCGCGCCAAGGCGACATCATCTAGAAACCAGCCCAACTCGCTCATCAATAAAGCTTGCGGTCCGTCCACCAGCGCCTTGGCCGGCGCTGGGTGGAAATCTACCAGCACCATGTTGGCCCCGGCCGCCACGCCTTGCGCGGTCGCGTGCATCAGATCCAGAATGCCATCTGGGGCCCGTTCGCGGGAACCGACCGAGTGCGAGGGATCCACGCAGACCGGCATCCGGGTTAGCCGCTTGACCACGGGTACATGGCTGAAATCCACCAGGTTGCGATGTGGGTCGCCCATGTTGGTCTTGATCCCGCGCAGACAGAACACGACGCGGGAATTGCCCTCGCTGGCCAGATATTCGGCGGCGTTGAGCGATTCGTTGAGGGTAATGCCGAAGCCGCGCTTGAACAGCACCGGATATTCCTGCTGGCGCCCTACCGCTTTCAGCAGCTCAAAGTTTTGCGTGTTGCGAGTACCGATTTGCACCATCACCCCGGTGGGCTGGCCCGCCTGTTCCAGACTTTCATGGATTTCGTCGACGTGGCTTTCGTGGGTCACTTCCATGGCGATCACCTTGATCCCGTATTTGCCGGCCAGTTCGAACACATACGGCAGGCAATCTTTGCCGTGTCCTTGGAATGAATAGGGATTGGTGCGTGGCTTGTAGGCTCCCATTCGGGTGCAAACTTGGCCGTGCTCTTGTAGTGCCTTGAGCATGATTTCGACGTGCTCGGGTATATCCACCGCGCACAGGCCGGCGAATACGTGGAGCGTGTCCTGACTGAATGGCACCCCGTTATACTCGAAGCCACTGATCCGCTGTTTGTCCCGGTGCCGTCCTAGGATGCGATATTCTTCCGAAATCCGGATTACCCGCTCTACTCCCGGCAAGGCTTGAATGTCATCGGCCGATAAGGTCTTGGTATCGCCGATCAGGTAAATTTCGGTCAGATCCTGTTGGGCGCCCTGCACCTTATGGATGCGCGTGGCGATACCGGGTAATCGCGATAGATAGTCGAGCGTCTGCTGGTACTCTTCGGAATGCTCGGTGGCGCTGGAATCCAGAATGACGATCATAGGGTGTAATCCGTGGCTGTTTCCGTGGCTGCTATGGGTAAAAGGCTGGCGGCTTAGCGCCCGTCCGGGATGATGGATTCCAGCCCGCCTAGATAAGGTCTGAGTGCTTCTGGGACGTGGATGTGGCCGTGTTCGTCCTGGTGGTTTTCCATCACCGCTACTAGGGTGCGTCCCACTGCCAGCCCCGAACCGTTGAGGGTATGGACCAACTCCGGTTTGCCGGTGGCGGGATTGCGCCAGCGCGCTTGCAGGCGGCGGGCCTGGAAGGCCTCGAAGTTGCTGCATGAGGAGATTTCTCGGTATTTTCCCTGGCCGGGGAGCCAAACCTCCAGGTCGTAGGTCTTAGCTGAAGCGAAACCGATATCGCCGGTGCAGAGCGCCATGACTCGATAGGGAAGTTCCAACCGTTGCAGTACGGTTTCGGCGTGGCGGGTCAATTCTTCCAAAGCGGTGTAGGAATCCTCGGGGTGGACGATCTGCACCAGTTCCACTTTCTCGAACTGATGCTGGCGGATCATGCCGCGCACGTCCTTGCCGTAGGAACCGGCCTCGCTGCGAAAACAGGGCGTATGGCAGACGTAGCGTAGCGGCAGGCAGTTGGAATCCAGGATGCGGTCGCGTGCCAGGTTGGTGACTGGAACCTCGGCGGTGGGAATTAGGTAGTAGTCGAGTTCGCCGCTTAGCTTGAATAGGTCTGCCTCGAATTTTGGCAACTGGCCGGTGCCACGCAGGCTGTCGGCGTTTGCCAAGTAAGGGACATAGACTTCCCGGTAGCCGTGCTCTTGGGTGTGTAGGTCGAGCATGAATTGAATGAGTGCTCGGTGCAATCGTGCCAACTGGCCTTGAATGACCGTGAAACGAGCTCCGGTTAGCCTCGCGCCGGCTTCGAAGTCCAGTCCGCCCTCCCCGCCTAGATCGATGTGATCGCGTGGCTCGAATGCAAACTGGCGCGGCTCGCCCCAACGCCGAATTTCTATGTTGTCCGTCTCGTTGTCGCCAGTAGGCGTGGTGGCGTGTGGGATGTTGGGGATGCCGAGCTGGAGGTCCAGTAGTTGAGTCTGGATGATGTTGAGTTCGGTTTCGGTTTGCTTGAGTGCGTCGCCCAGACCGGTGATTTCATTCAGCAGTGGTTGAATGTCCTGTCCGCTGGCCTTGGCGTGGCCGATGGTTTTAGAGCGGGCGTTACGTTGGTTTTGGAGTTCCTGGGTGCGAACTTGTAGGGTTTTTCGTTGGGTTTCCAAGGTGTTGATGCGTTCTATATCCAGGGTGTGGCCACGCCGGGTAAGTTTGGCGGCGGTGGCTTCCAGCTCGTTTC
>WBUJ01000184.1 GCA_008933795.1 Candidatus Contendibacter sp.
CCGTGCGCCTCGTCCAGCCGTTTCCGCAGCAAGCCGGCCCAATAGTCGAAGGCGGCTTCGGCATACGCCCAGGTGCTGTACGCCTTGGTGTAGGACGAAACGCCTTTCTCGACCGCCGAACCCACGCCCTGACTCAGGTCAATGTCGTATTTCTTGCCGGCTTGCCGGTCCACGTAGGCGGCCAGCACCTCGTTGCTGCGACTGTCGAGAACTTCGACTTCGATGGCGGTCTGGCCGAGATAGGGGGTACTGCCAGTGCCGCCGCCCGCCGCGACATCCGCCACGGTGGCGTAGGGCACCACCAGGGTCACCACGCTCATTTCCGGTTTGGTCGGGACCAGATCGGTGATCGCCACCCGCATCCGCAGCACGTCGGGACCCGGTTGAGTCACCACTGGATAGGTCGGCGCCAGCGCCTTGACGATGGCATTTTGGAAATAGTCGGTCAACGTCTTCAATTCGGCCGGATCGATGCCCTTGTAATCGGCGTCACCCTTGTACCAGACCCGAACGCGATCCAGCATCACCTTGTTGTATTGCTTCCAGTTGACGTTGGGCTTGCGGTAACGCTCGGCACCGTCGCCATTCGACACGGGTTGCAACTTGGAATAGTCGCTGAGAAAGCCGGCGTACTTCGGTTTGGCCTCGCCAGAGGGTGTGCTGGCGCAGCCGGCGCTCAGGGCGGCGCACAGCAGGAGGGGGGGCAATAAAGTCTGGATGCGCGTCATCGTCTATATTCTTCGGATCATCAGGTTGAAAGGAGAAATTGTCCATGCTTTGGCAGGAAACCCATTCCTTTGATAATGGGATTCAAACCACTGCAGTATTAACGCAATTATCGCGCAAATTTGCTTATAATGCTGCTGAAAATCGGCGGCTTTTCAGGATGATTTTCTCATTTAAAAATCATCCGATCATGGCTATTTATAGCTTATTCAGGGGAGTTCTCCTCGTGCAAGATTTACGTTGTTTTAATCATCCCATCCCGCGATTCCAGCTCCGGCCAAGCGCCGGGGCGGTGCTGGCACTCCTGCTGAGCGTTGGCCCGGCGCTCGCGCTGGCCCAGCAGCCCACGCCGCCGGTCGAAGTCACGGTGGTCTCCGCCGCGCCGCAGACCACGCCCGCGACCTTCGAATACACCGGCAAGACGGAAAGCTCCCGGTCGGTGGAAATTCGCGCCCGGGTGGAGGGTTATCTGGACAAGATCGCCTACACCGAGGGCGATTTCGTTCGCGCTGGGCAACTGCTGTTTCAACTCGATCCGCTGCCGTTTCAGGCCGCGCTGGACAGCGCCAAGGGCGATTTGGCCCGCGCCGAGGCGCAACTCACCAACGCCAGCGCGACCCTGGGGCGAGTCAAGCCACTCGCCAAACAGAACGCCCTCAGCCAGAAAGACCTGGATGATGCTGTAGCTGCTGAACTCAGCGCCCAGGCGCAGGTGCAATCAGCCAAGGCGCAGGTCCGCACGGCCCAACTCAACCTGGGCTATACCACCATCAAGTCGCCGCTGAACGGGCTGGCCGGCAAATCCGAGTTTCGCGTGGGTAGCCTGATCACCCCCGGCGCTAGCGGCCTGCTCACCACGGTCGTGCAACTCGATCCCATTTGGTTCAATTTCGGCATCGGCGAGAACGAGTTGTTGCGGATGCGGACCGAAGCCGCGGCGGGTCGCCTGAAGGGACCCGGCGTCGATAAGCTGGAGGTGGAACTGGTGCAGGCCGATGGCAGCGTCTTTCCCCAAAAGGGCCGGATCACCTTCGTTTCGCCGACGGTGGATCAGCAGACGGGCACCGTGACCCTGCGCGCCGAGATTCCCAATTCCGATCCCAAGCGGCGGCTGGTTCCCGGTCAGTTCGCACGGGTGCGCATCCAGGGCGCCTCTCGGCCTGACGCCATCATGGTGCCGCAGCGAGCGGTGATGCAGGGACCGCAGGGCAAGTTCGTCTACGTCGTCGACGCGGACAACAAGGCCGAAGTCAAGCCGATCCAGGTCGGCGACTTCTACGGCGAGCAGTGGATCGTCACCTCCGGCCTGAGCGGCAGCGAGCAAGTGATCGTGGACGGCGCCATCAAGGTGCGGCCCGGCGCGCCGGTCAAAATCGCCCCGCCCGCCGCCGCGCCCAAGCCCGCCGGCCAATAAGGGGAAACGCCCATGATTTCGCGGTTCTTCATCGACCGACCCATCTTCGCGGCGGTCATTTCCATTGTCATCACGCTCGCCGGTCTGGTGGCGATGTTGGGGTTGCCCATCGCCCAGTTTCCGGAAATCACCCCGCCGCTGTTGCAGGTGACCACCAGCTATCCAGGTGCCGACGCCGACACCACCTCCAATTCCGTGGCCGCGCCAGTGGAGCAGCAGGTCAACGGGGTCGAGAATATGATCTACATGCAGTCCAACAACTCGGCCAGCGGCGATATGGCGCTCAGCGTCTATTTCAACATCGGCACCGATGTGGATATGGTGTTGCCCGATCTGACTAATCGGGTCAACCTGGCGAATCCGGTGATGCCGGCGGATGTGCGTCAGAACGGCCTGACCATCAAGAAGGCCTCTTCCAACATCCTGATGATCGTGGGGATCAGCTCCGACGGCACCCAAGATCCCAATTTCGTCAGCAACTACGCCAACATCAACGTGGTGGACGAACTCAAGCGCATCCCCGGCGCCAGTCAGGTCAATCTGTTCACCCTGTCCGACTACGCCATGCGCATCTGGCTCAAGCCCGACCGCATGGCCGAGCTGAACCTCACCGTCAGCGACATCCGCAATGCCATTCAGGAACAGAACGCGCAATTCGCGGTGGGCAAGGTCGGCCAGCCGCCGACCGGCTATCCGGTGGAGCTCACCCTGCCGGTCTCCGCCAAGGGCCGGCTGACCGAACCCCAGGAATTCGAGCAGATCATCCTACGTTCCAATCCCGATGGTTCCGCCGTGCTGCTGCGCGACGTGGCGCGAGTCGAACTGGGCGCTCGCAGCTACGACACGGAAGGTTTGTTGAACGGCAAACGCACCGACATCATCATGGTGTATCAACAGCCTGACTCCAATGCCCTGGATGTCGCCGAAAAGATCATCGCCCGGATGGAGGAGTTGGCCAAGAATTTCCCCTCGGGCGTCAGCTATTCCATTCCCTACAACACCACCAAGTTCGTCGAGGTGTCCATCGAGGCAGTGGTGCATACCTTCTTCGAAGCGGTCCTGCTGGTCATTCTGGTGGTGTACGTGTTCCTGCAAAACTGGCGGGCCACGCTGATTCCGCTACTGGCGGTGCCGGTGTCCATCGTCGGCACCTTCGCCGGCATGTACCTGCTCGGCTTCTCGATCAATACCCTGACCCTGTTCGGCATGATCCTGGCCATCGGCATCGTGGTGGACGACGCCATCGTGGTGATCGAAAATGTCGAGCGCAACATGCACGAGTTCGGTCTGGACCCCAAGGAGGCATCGCGGAAAGCGATGGACGAGGTGACCGGCCCAGTGATTGCCATCGTGCTGGTGTTGTGCGCGGTGTTCGTCCCCACCGCCTTCTTGAGCGGCATCACCGGCCAGTTGTACAAGCAGTTCGCCATCACCATCGCCATTTCGGTGATCATCTCCGGTGTGGTGGCGCTGACCCTCAGTCCGGCGTTGGCGGCAATCCTGCTCAAGCCCGCGCATGGCCAGAAAAATATCTTTTTCCGTGGCTTTGAAGCCGGTTTCGACTGGATGACCCGGGGCTATGTCTCGGGCTCGGCGTTCTTGATTCGGCGCGTACTGATCGGTCTCGTGCTGTTCGGCGGCCTGCTGTTCATCACCTTTGGGCTGTTCAAGAGCATCCCCGGCGGCTTCGTCCCGGACGAGGATCAGGGCTACTTGCTGGGGGTCGCTATCCTGCCCGACGGCGCCAGCCTGGACCGCACCCGCGAGGTGGTCAATCAGGCCAATGCGATTTTTGGCAAGCACCCGGCGATGCAGAACGTGGTCAGTCTGAACGGCTTCAGCCTGCTGGACAGTCAGAACAAGCCTAATTTCGCCACCTTCTTCCTGCCGCTCAAGGACTGGAAGGAACGGACCACGCCGGAACTCCATGCCTTCGAAGTCCAAAAGACCTTGCAGCGCGAGGTCTTCCAGCAGATCAAGGAAGCGCAGGTGGTGTTGTTCAACCCGCCGCCGATTCCAGGCATGAGCAGCACCGGCGGCTTCGAGTTCTGGATTCAGGATCGCGGCGGCGCCGGCTCCAAGGCGCTGGAGGAAGCGGTGCAGAAATTCATCGTCAAGGCCAAGGAAAAGCCGGAACTCACTCCGCTCACTAGCACCTTCCGGGCCAATTCCCAGCAGTTGTTCGTCGATCTCGACCGGGAAAAAGCGCGGGCCTTGAACGTGCCGATCGACACCGTGTTCGATCTGATGCAAGGCATCTTTGGCTCGATTTACGTCAACGACTTCAACAAGCTTGGCCGAACCTTCCGGGTGATGCTGCAAGCGGACACCCAATACCGCACCCGCCCCGAGGACATCAGCCAGATCTTCGTGCGCTCGACCACCGGCCAGATGGTGCCGCTGAGCGCGCTGGTCACGGTGAAATACATCACCGGCCCGGACAACGTGCCCCGCTTCAACGTGTTCCCCGCCGCTCGCGTCAACGGCAATGCCGCGCCCGGCTACAGTTCCGGGCAGGCGCTGGCGGCGATGGAGACGCTGGCCAAGGAAGCCTTGCCGGAGGGCATGAGCTACGCCTGGGCCGGTCAGGCCTTTCAGGAAAAGCAGGTCGGTGCGGCCTCGGCCATGGCCTTCGTGTTTGGCATCATCATGGTGTTCCTGATCCTGGCGGCGCAATACGAGAAATGGACGCTGCCCATCGCGGTGATCATCGCCGTGCCGTTCGCGGTGGCGGGCGCCCTGCTGGCGGTGCTGCTGCGTGGGTTGGTCAACGACGTGTATTTCCAGATCGGCCTGGTGACGCTCATCGCCTTGGCGGCCAAGAACGCCATTCTGATCGTCGAGTTCGCGGTGATGAAACGCGAGGAAGGGCTGTCGGCCATCGACGCCGCGTTGGAAGCGGCGCGACTGCGCTTCCGGCCCATCGTGATGACCTCGCTGGCCTTCATTCTCGGCTGCGTGCCGCTGGCGCTCAGCACCGGCGCCGGCGCGTTCAGCCGGCATTCCATCGGCACCGGGGTAATCGGCGGCATGTTGGGCGCGACTTGCATCGCCATCTTCTTCATTCCGCTGTTCTACCGGCTGTTTGGCGGCGGTGGCGCACCCTCGCCCGCCGCGACTGAACCGACCCCGCCGGCTCCGCTCAAGGAGGAAGGCAGCCATGCGTAAGATCGTATTGCTGGCCGTCCTGAGTCTCGCCGGTTGCTCGCTCGCCCCAACCTACCAGCGCCCGGAGGTTCCGGTTCCGGCGCAATGGCAGGTCAACATTCAGACGGCCAACGACCTTGCCAACACGAGTTGGTGGAAGCAATTCCGGGACCCGGTGCTGGACAACCTCATCCAGATCGCGCTGCAAGAGAACAAGGACGTACAGATCGCGGCAGCGCGGGTGGAAGAGTACATGGGCCGCTACGGCGTGACTCGCTCCGCGCAGTTCCCACAGGTGGGCGCCAACGCCGCCGGGGCGCGCACCCGCCTCAGCGAAAACCCACCCCAGACCACGGGTGAGAATCCCGGCAACAGTTTCCAGGTGGATTTAGGCGTGTCGTTCGAGCTGGACCTCTGGGGCAAGCTGCGCAACGCCAGCGAGGCGGCCCGCGCTCAACTGCTCGCCACCGAGGAAGCTCGACGCACAGTGGTCCTGACCCTGGTTAGCCAGGTGGCCGCCAGTTACGTGCAATTGCTCGACTACGACCAGCAGTTGACCATCACACGCGCCACTCTGGAGACCCGCCAGGAATCGGTGCGGATCAATGGCTTGCGCTTCAAGGCAGGGGTGATCTCGGAGATGGATTACCAACAGGCCGTGGCGGAGTACCAGAACGCGGCGGTGCAAGTGCCGTTGCTGGAACGCCTGATCGCTCTTCAGGAGAACGCCATCAGCCTGTTACTGGGACGCAATCCCGGCAAAATCAGCCGGGGCGTCTCTCTGGATCGCCTGGCCATGCCACAGGTCCCCGGCGGGTTACCGTCCGAGTTGCTGGAACGCCGCCCCGACATCCGCCAGGCGGAACAGCAGTTGATCACTGCCAACGCCCTGATCGGCGTGGCCAAAGCGGCGTTCTTCCCCAACATCTCGCTCACCGGATTTTTCGGAACGGCCAGCACCGATCTCTCCGATCTGTTCAAGGGGCCGTCGCAGACTTGGCAATTCGCCGGCCAACTGCTCCAGCCGATCTTCACCGGCGGCGCCCTGACCGGGCAGTTGCAAGTCGCCGAGGCGGTGCAGAAGCAGGCGTTGCTGAATTATCAGCAGGTGATTCAAACCGCCTTTACCGAGGTGGATAACAGCCTGGTTTCGGTCGCCAAGCTGCGCGACCAGTTGAAGGACGAGGCGGCGCAGGTCAACGCCTTGCAACGCTATCTGGACCTGGCAAAGTTGCGCTATAACAATGGCTATTCCGACTACCTGACGGTGGTGGACGCCGAGCGCAACCTGTATTCCGCCCAACTCCAGTACGTGCAGGATCAGGGCAGTCTGTTTGCGGCCCTAGTCAATTTGTACAAGGCGATGGGCGGCGGCTGGATCGAGCAGGCGGAACAAATGGGTTCACCGCCGCCCGCTTCATAACTGCTTCGTTCGCAACAAAAAGGGTGCGCGAGAACGCGCCCTTTTTGTTGCCTGATCAGTAATAC
>WBUJ01000312.1 GCA_008933795.1 Candidatus Contendibacter sp.
TGCTGCTGCTGCTGATGGGCTATCTATTCTGGCTTCAGCGCCGGGCCGTGGCGGAACTGGACCGCCCGCGCGAGGCCGAGCGGCAACGGCGGGCCGCGCGCCGCACCGGACGCTTTCCGCTGTCCTACCGACCCCCGCGCCGCTGATGTACTGGCCGGTCGATTTGCGCCGCTCGGCTTACCGTTGCATCCACCCCGCGCTGGATTCGGTGGGGGGTGGTTTGCCCTGGGAGTTGACGCAGTGGACGATCGCGCCCGCCACGATGGCCAAGAGCACGGCAATGGCCAGGTATTTCATCGGTCAATCCTCCCCTGTTGTCCGCCGCACCCTGGGCGCGGGTGGCGCGTCAACGCCACGGGTCGGTTTCCGGTCGCGTGCAGCGCATCCATCGCGGGCGGCTCCAGTGCGCCCCCGGCCCGCCGACCGCGCCCACCGCCCCAGGAGGACACCGTAGACCATGCCATTGAGCGCAAGCACGCCCGCCCCCAGCGCCCATTGCCCTTCGCGGGTCAGTCCCACCGGATAGAGCAGCGGCCACAGGTAGTGATCGATGAAACCCCCCGCGTAACCAGCCTGACCGACGACTTGGCGCAGGTGATGTTCCAGCGGGGTCAGCGGGCAGATCCAGCCGGTGAACCCGATCAGCGCGCCCCAGGCCACCGCCGGCAGATGGAGCCACGCCAGCCGGGGCCAACGCCAGACCAAGAACCCGCCCAATGCCACGAACAGCACAAACGCGCCGTGGAGCAGCGCCACCGCGTCGGCGGCCAGCCGGACGAGCGCGGTCATCGCACGCCGCTCCGGTTCGCCGCGCTCATTCCACCGCCCGCGCCAGGATCGGGGATACCGCCTTGAGCAGCCTCTGCAAGCCCTCTGAACGGCCCTTGGGGCGATTTTCCGGCGCGGGTAGGGGGGGTAGGTAAGTAGCGGGTACGGGATCGCGCGCCTCCAGGGCAGTCCGGAGCCGCGCGTCCGCTTCGGCCCGGCGGTGGCGATGTTCCGCGATGTGGAATCCCGATGACGGATCGAAGCGGTCGGGATCGGCCTGATACCTGCGCACGACGCCGCGCAGCACCGCCGCCGGGTTGGTTTTGATTTGCCCGCTTTGAATCCTCGATTCGAGCACGTCCAGCATTTGCTGGGCGATTGCCACCGGCAACGGCTTGACCTGCGCCGCGATGTCGGCGCGCTCCGTGGCCGTGAGCTTGGCCGGATAGACCAGTTCCTCCCGCTGGCCGTTGGCCTTCTTCCCCTTGCTGACCGTCTGTTTCTCATGCGCTGTTTGGCCGGTTTCCCCGTGATTGCCGTCCAGGTCTTCCAGGGTTTGGTCTCGAACACCACCACCACCGGCGCTTTCGGGGTCCGCCGTGGGTTTAGGTGTGGAGGAGGGGTTTGGGG
>WBUJ01000010.1 GCA_008933795.1 Candidatus Contendibacter sp.
CCGAATTGGCGTTGGACAAGGCGCTACTGGATACCGCCGATCTGATCCTGTTCAGCAGCGAGCCGTACCGTTTCCTGCCCGAGGATTTGGAAACCTTCGCCCGTGATTACGGTTGTCCGCCGGAAAAGCTGCGGCTGATCGACGGGGAAATGACCTCGTGGTACGGCAGTCGGGCGATTCAAGGATTAAGTTACCTAGTATCCATTTCGAGGGAGGAATGGATGCGTACTTTGTGATTCCTAAAATTAGGTGCATTTAAAATGTCAAATTTATCTGAAGACGATCCCGATTTTGTTCCAACATCAGTTGATGATTGGAAATTTTGGCTCGAAAGACAAGAAAAAAGCTTTCGAGAAGTTTATTCGATACAACCTGAGCGACTTATTCAGGATTATAATGGTGAAAGACAGATAACCCGCGATTATAGCGGGAGGGAAATATTTGAATTATTACAAAACGCGAATGATGCTGCCGCAGAAATTAATTCAAAGAGTAGGGTCATGATTGATCTCACTGCTGATTTGCTTACAGTGGCAAACACGGGCGAGCCTTTTTCTACCGGCGGTGTGAGGTCATTTTTGTTTAGCAACCTCAGCCCAAAGAAAAATAAACGTAGAAATATTATCGGTCAGAAAGGTTTAGGTTTTCGTTCAATACTCAACTGGTGCCAAAAACCAATTATTTTCAGTAACCATTTATATCTTGCATATGATGAGTCAAAACGAAAACAGACGCTTGAAAAATTGCTCTCCTCCAGCGAGAAACTACGTATGCTTGTTGAGAAAGAATGTGAATCCCAAGATGAAATTGTTATCCCTACACTTCCGTTTCCAAGCTTTATTGATCCGAATTCGAGTACTATGGATTTGACTATAGCTCATCTCTTTGAGATAAAAGGACAGAACTACGACACAGTTATTGGTATTCCTTTTGATCATGAGAAATACTACAATGAAGCAAAGAAACAGCTTGAATCTTTATATTCTGCAACAATGCTATTTGCCGGATCGCTTGACGAAATCCTTATCAAAATCAATGGGCAAATACATCGGCATTGGGTTATTAAAGAAAGAAATAATGCTAAACAAATGGCTACGATAAAGTGGCATGATGGAAAGGAAGTATCTTGGAAGATTTTTGAGAAAAATGATTCCATTTTATCAAAAGAATACAATATCATTCTTGCTATTCCACAAAACAGTAGAATTAATTCAACGATTCCTCTATTCTCCTTTTTTCCATTAGAAATAGAGTTTCCATATCCTGTATACTGCCATGTTAGCCTTGAATTAGAGGGAAACCGAAAACATCCTCGTGCAAATGAGACAAACATTTTGATTTTTAAAGAGGTTGCCAAGTATCTTGCAGAAGTGGCAAACCAACAAGATGTTTCTAAGAATCCGTGGGCACGGATAAAACTTATATCAAAGTCAAAAGACCTTAACCTTGATCTACAAAAAGCCGAATTTGATCAGGAGGTGATAGCAACTGCAAAGCAGTTTAATCTTATACCAACCTTAAGTGGCTCACATAAGAAACCTGAAGAAGTGAAAATAATTTCTGTTTCATCAATAGATTGGTTACCTAGAGAGCAATTTGGCGACATCGCCCTTCCTCCATTGGATAAGGATATTAAGGAATGCTATAACGCATTAAAAATTAATAATCTCTCCCCTACGGAACTTACGAATCGGCTCAATCAAAGTATCTTTCATGATGTAACTTCACGCGCCCAAGCTATTGCTCAATTGATACAAAACAACTTAATCCAACCGGCTGCCACAGCACCAAATTTACTTATTGATCAAGAAGGAAAAATTATAAAAACTGGCAGCCGCGTGTTCTTACAGGCGCAAGCACAAAAAAAGTTCGATATTCCAGACTGGCTCGAAATTCGATTCTTAAATGAAGAGCTTCATTTAAAATTGATGGAAATCCTAAAATTAAGATCTCTAAGCGATCTTCGACAGAAGCTTTCTCCATTCGGAGTAAATGAATACTCGCTTGCATCAATTGCATCCGCTATTATTTCGGAAGCCAACAAGAGAATTGACAGGAACCCTGATAAAAAAAGTGAGACTTGGCAGGATGTTTTAATAACGCTTTTTTGTCTGTATCTACAACGCGGAGAGGCTTCCATTCCGGACACGTTAACAATCCCTTTACGCACAAAATTGGGAACATACGTTGATGCAAAAAAACTCTATTTTAATGAGAGCTACCCTGTAGCCAATGGCGATTGGCTTTCTGAGCTTTATAAAAGCGATCCAAAGAAACTCCTTGCTGATGCGAATGTATTAGGAGTGGATGGCTACGATTCCAACTATATTTCATTCTTAAAATGGCTTGGGGTATCTGACCTTCCAAGAGAAATCATTATTAATAACCCAGAATCTGGCTACTTAAATTTCATTCTCGAAAGCTTACCTTACAAGCCTAATGGAGTTAAGTTAGACGAACTTACATATTATAAAAAGTCAGATTTTAATGAGCCAAATGTATCTTCTATCAGAAGCATTGACGGGATAGATTATATTGTGAATGCAGAACCAGCTGCTATTATCGTATGGTTAGTTTTAGATTCCCGATGCAGTCAATGGAGAGATAAAAATCTCTCCTATGCAACATTAACTGACCGTCCATCTTGTAAGCACTATGGCCGAACATACAACGGATCCCTTCCAAATTATACCAAATGGAAATTAGAGAATTCCGCATGGTTGCCTACTACCGATGGTAAGAAAAGCAACCCAAACCAATGTATTATTGGCGAACGAAGCTTGGAAAAAATATTCCCATCACCCGCACAGTTTGATCATTCTCTATTCGAAAAATATAGGATTGACAAAATCCGACTAAGGAGCGCTTGGGAGAATGCTGGGGTCATTCCAGACATCTCCTGCTTAACGCGAGAGCAAATCGGTAATATCCTATTGATGCTACCTACCAAAGATCCAGATGGCCAAGCCGCGCGAACATTCTATAGAAATGTTCTTCACCATATCGATGCGAAAGAGCCAAGCTGGAACGAGGCTCCTTTAGATTTTGTCAAAGATGGTTTAATGTGGGGAAGAGGACCGAGCGGAATCCGATATTATCCTGTTCGAGAACTTCGTCACGCTGATTCAGAAGATTTTCCCGAAGTGCTCACGTCGCGGATCAAGATTGTTGATTTGCCAAAGAGAATTGGCAACCAACAAGTCAAAAGGATATTTGGCGTTGAACCTCTCGATAAGAAAAAAATCATCTATACAAATATAAGGTTTGAGAAAAGGCCAGAAAGTAATGACTTATGTACTCAGTTTAATCGGATTAAACCATTGCTTTTTGCGCTTCGATATAAATCGCGTAAAAAAGAACTTGAGAATATTAAGTTAATTAAGTCACTAGAGTTGGTGACGTGTCAGGCTTTGCAAGTTAATCTATCATACGAATCAACTACTATAGATACCTCATTTACCCAACCCTTCAAATGGTTGATAAAAGATGAACAAGCATTTATTCTTATCGTAGATAAAAACCAAGCGACATTCCGTTCAGCTTTGTTTGCAGAAAGCGTGGGTCAAATAGTTGCTAACGTTTTCAATTTGGAAAGTGGAAGTCAATTTGCACAACTTATTCAATGTGATGAAGCGGACAGGAAAGAACTTTTGCGACGGCTTCTTGGGGAAGCAGAAATGCCAGATATTGATCGGCTTGGAGAGGAGTTAGGGATAGAGAATGTGCTCCATCCAATCGTCTTGCCTCCTTCTCCTTTACCAAACAGTAATGAAAATATAGGGGTGAATATTGCAGGGGAACAAAAAGGCGCTTGCCTACCACCAAATACTCCATCCGTGAATCCAGAACTGCCGCGACCAATATCTACAGAGCATATCACAGTTAAGCCGCAACATCATGTCCCCGAACCTCCAGAAACTCGGAGAACGGTTACAAGAAGAAAACCTTCTGAAACTGGAAATATTGATGCTCCTGAAAAAAAAGAAATTCAACGAACAACAGATTGGCAACGATGCGAAGATTTAATTTCTGCTTTTGAAGAGAAGGAACAACGCTTTCCGTTAAAGGTATCAGGTGTAGTTGGTTACCATGGTCCAAGATGTGATATATTGAGTTTCGCTTCGGAGGAACACAGAAGTACTTTCAATCAATCACCCGACGAGAAAAAAGATATAAATAATGTATTGCGCTTTATAGAAGTCAAAGGCAGTATTAGTGAAGGTGGAGCTATTCTGCTTAAAGGAAACGAACTGGATGCGGCAAAAACATACAGTACAAAGTACTACTTATATAGAGTATATCAAAAGACAATAAATAATTATATCATTCTTGTTTTAAACGACCCCCTTAACCATAAGGAAGTGCTTGAGGAAATTTGGGAAGTAAATCCTGAACGAGCTTCGCAAGCTGATAAATTCCACATTGAAATTCCAGCGTAGCCTATCTGACGCGGTTCGTCCGGTTGGAATTTCCTACAGCTTATGCGTCTCCGGCGCGCAACCCCGCTCCCGGTACTGCTTGAACCGCTCGCGCGACTGCATCAGCACGTCGGGAGTTTGGTCCACCAGTTCCACCACCCGTTCGTAGCGTTCGAAGCCTTCGGGCAGGTTGTCGGTGAAATTGATCAGGACTTGCGCGGTGGCCTCCGCTGGCAAGACCGTGCCGACCAGCACCGGCGAACTTTCCTCGCCGGTTAGCGGATAACGCTCGTGGGGGGTGAAACTGTCCTGCCGGAAGGTCCACAGCAGATCGTCCAACGCCGTCGCCTGCGCATCGGACGCGGCGAGGATGTAAACCGTATGGCCGAGGTTGTACGCCTTGTCGGCCAACCGGCAGGCCAGCAGCGCCCGACCGTTGTCCCGGTGGTCGGGCAGCACGTAGAAATCAATGCGCGGCATGCCCGTTCTCTCGCTCCAGTTCAGCGGCCCGATCCAGCAGATACTGGGTCAGCAACGGCACCGGCCGGCCGGTCGCGCCCTTGGCCTTGCCGGTTTTCCACGCCGTTCCGGCGATGTCCAGGTGCGCCCAGTGGAATTTCTTGGCGAAGCGCGACAGGAAACAGGCCGCCATGATCGCACCGCCGTCCCGGTTGCCGGCGACGTTGGCCATGTCGGCGAAATTACTGTCCAACCCCTCCTGGTAGTCTTCCCACAAGGGCAGTTCCCACACCCGGTCATGGGCGGCGTGGGCGGCCGCTTGCAGCGCGTGCGCCAGCGGCGGATGGTTGCTGAACAGACCATGCGGATGGCGGCCCAAGGCGACGATGCAGGCTCCGGTCAACGTGGCGATGTCGATCACCGCCGCCGGTTCGTCGCGCTCGGCGTAGGTCAGGGCATCGCACAGGATCAGCCGGCCCTCGGCGTCGGTATTGAGGATTTCGATGGTCTGGCCGGACAGGCTGGTGACGATGTCGCCCGGTCGGCTGGCTCGCCCGCCCGGCATGTTCTCCACCGCCGGAATCAGCCCGATCACGTTGAGTCGCAACTTCAATTCCGCGCAGGCCCGCAGCGTTCCCAGCACGCTGGCCGCCCCGCACATGTCATACTTCATCTCGTCCATGCCCTCGCCCGGCTTGAGCGAGATGCCGCCGGTATCGAACGTCACGCCCTTGCCGACCAGCACGTAGGGCTTTGCCGCCGCTGGTCCTTGCCGGTAGTCCAGACGGATGAACTTGGCGGGTTGGGCGCTGCCGCAGGTCACCGCCAACAGCGCGCCCATGCCCAGCCGTTCCAGGCCGGCCTCTTCCAATACCTCGACCCGCAGCGCCGGAAACTCCCGGGCCAACGCCTGGGCCTGTTCGGCCAGATAAGCGGGGGTACAGAGATTGGGCGGCAGGTTGCCCAAATCCTTGGTCAGCTTGATCCCGGCGGCGATGGCCGCGCCTTCGCGCACCGCCTGTTCGCCGCTTGGCAGTTCGCGCCGACCGGGCACGCTGAGTATAATCTTGCGCGGGAGCCGGCGCGGCGCATCCTTTTTACTTTTGAGCGAGTCGGAGCGGTAGCGGGATTCCTCGAACGCCTCGACGAGCTGGCGGATTTTCCAGTTCAGCTCGCGGCCCTTGACCGCGAGATCGGTGAGGTAGATCGCGGCTTCGGTGGCGCCGGTCTCATTCAGGGCGGCGGCGGCATGGTGCATAATCTGGCGGAAGCGGCGGTCGTCCACCTCCCGCTCCCGACCGCAACCGACCAGCAACACCCGTTCGCACAGCGCCTCGGGAACATTGAACAACAACAGCGACTGGCCGACCTTGCCCTCCAGATCGCCCCGACGCAACAGGTTGCCAAGGTAGCCGCCGCAAGCGGCGTCGAACTGTTCGGCGGCCGGCGTCAACCGCCGGGATTCGTACACGCCCAGCACCAGGCAGGCGGTGCGTTGTTTTTCCGGATTGCCGCTTTTGACCGTGAATTCCATTGGTGGATGACCCTATGGTTTTATTGGGCGCTTGTTTTCGCTGGGCGAATCGTGAATCCAATGAGTTTAACCGGAAATCACCCCCTCTCACAGTTTGCGCGCGGGAGCGCCCTCGGTCGTGCCTTCCATCATTGACCGCTATTTGATCCGCGAGATCGCCCTGACCCTGCTGGCGACCGCCCTGGTTCTGCTGGCGATGGTGCTCAGCCACCGCCTGGCCGGCTACCTCAGCAAGGCCGCCAATGGCCTGCTGGCCCGGGACTCCATCTTCCTGCTGCTGGGCCTGCAGGCGATCAACCTCCTGGCCGTCCTGATCCCCCTGGCGTTTCTGCTCGGCATCATGCTCACCCTGGGACGGCTGCACCGCGACCACGAGATGACCGCGCTGGCCGCCTGCGGTTATGGCCCGCTGTCGGTCTATCGCGCCGTCTTCCTGCTGGCCGCGCCGCTGGCTCTATTCGCCGCTGGACTTTCGTTTCTGGTGGGACCGGCGATCATGGAGTTTCAGTTTGAGGTTCTGGCCCGGGCCCGCAAGGAAGCGGAAGTCTCGATGTTCACGCCGGGTTCGTTCCGCGAGGTGTTGAACGGCCGGCATGTGGTTTACATCGGCGCCACGGACGGCCGCGAACTGCGCAGCGTCTTCGTCCAGAGCCGCGAGCCGGACGGCGACCTCAGCATCACCACCGGCGAGCGCGGTCGGCAGGAAGTGGGCGAGGATGGCGTCCGGCGCATCGTTCTCGATCACGGCTACCGCTATCGAGGCACGCCAGGTCGGGGCGATTACGAAATAATCCGGTTCGAGCGCGCTGCCGTGCGAGTCGACACCACTCCCCCACCCCAGGATTGGCAACATCAGGAAACATTGCCCCTCCGCCAGTTGTGGGGTTCGAGCGAGCCCCGTCTGATCGCCGAGTTGCAGATGCGGCTCAACAGTCCAATCCAGGTGCTGGTCATCGCTCTGTGGGCACCGCTGCTGGCTCGCGCCAAGCCGCGCGAGGGCCGTTACGGCCGGGTGGTCGCGGCGGTGCTGATCTACGCCATCAACTTCAACTTGATCGGCATCGGCGAGTCCTGGCTGAGCCACGGCGTCGTCGACGCGAGTGTCGGTTTGTGGTGGGTCCACGGCCTGTTCCTGCTGTTCGGCGCTGGCTTGCTGCTCCAGCAGCACTCCGGCAGCCGAGGCTTCCGGGGGTTCCGGCGCACGCGCCGCCCGGTGAGCGGGCCATGAACATTCTCGACCGCTACATCTTCCGCACGGTCGCGAGCGCCACCCTGGTCGCCCTGCTGGTTCTGCTGCTGCTCGAATTTTTCCTGAGCCTGCTGGTGGAACTGGAAGACGTCGGCAAGGGCCGTTACGACCTCCTGGCGGCATTCCACTATCTGCTGCTGATCCAGCCGCAACGCTTGTACGAGCTGTTTCCGATGGCGCTGCTGGTCGGCGGCCTGCTGGGCATGGGCGCGCTGGCCAGCGGCAGCGAGCTGATCGTCATGCGCGCCGCCGGTCTGTCCCTGGCCCGGCTGACTGGCTCCGCCCTGCAAGCCGGCCTGTTGCTGAGCTTGGCGGTGCTGGTTCTCGGGGAATTCGTCGCCCCGCCGCTGGAACAGACCGCCTACGAACAGCGGGCGGCCGCCAAGAGCGAGAGCATGGCGATTCGCGGCGGCCGCGGTTTCTGGGCGCGGGATGGCGACTATTTCATCCACGTGCGGGCGGTGCTGCCCGGCATCCGCCTGGTGGATATCCATGTCTTCAAGGTCGGTTCCGACGCCCGGCTCGAAACGGTCGTCGCCGCGCAGGGCGCGCGTTACGTGGAAGGACGCTGGTTGCTGGAAGAGGTCAATCGCAGCCTGCTGAACGGCGACGCGGTCCGCACCGAGCACCTGCCCGATCTGACGGTCGACTCGGCCATCAGCCCGCAAGTTCTGGACGTGCTGGCGACCAACCCCAGCGAGTTGTCCATCCGCGACCTACTGATTTACGTGGACTATCTGGAGCACAACGGCCTGGATGCCCAGGAATACCGGCTGGTGCTATGGCGCAAGCTGCTGGCGCCGCTCATCCATATCGCCATGCTGGTGGTCGCGATGCCGTTCGTGTTTGGCCCGCAGCGATCGACCGGGACTGGCCAGCGCCTGCTGCTCGGGCTGCTGCTGGGACTGGCGTTTTTCCTGAGCAACTATCTGCTAGGCAACGTGGTATTGCTGTACGGCCTTCCGCCGCTGGTGGGCGCCAGCCTGCCGACGCTGCTGTTTCTGGGCGCGGGATTCTACGCGCTGCGCCGGCTGCGCTGAGCGGCGTTCACGACTTGGGCAGCACCACCAATTCCGTTTCCGACGCGCGGTCGGGCAGGCGCAGCACCAGCAGCAGCAGGAGACAACCGAACCCGGCTCCCAAACTGGGAGCAACCCCGACCTTCAAAACCTGGTGCAGGTAAGCGACTGGAGCCAGCCACAGAGTACCGATCAGAAACCGCAGCAGCGCCTGCCACCAGCCGATACCCCGCCCGTCGCGGCGCTGTAGCCGCAATCGCCAGGCGCGCATTCCCAGGGTTTGACCACCGTGGATCCAGAAACCGCCATAAAAGAAGAAACAGACCAGCAATAGATAGGTCTGGAAGAAGGGATTGGCCTGGAGCGGATTGTGGAGTTTGACCGCCTCACCGCCGAGCAGCGCCACCGCCAGCCCCAGCGCCAGCGCGGTCGCGCCGACCAGCACGCCGATCAGCAGCAGGCCATCGTAGACGATGGCGGCCAGCCGGCGCGGCAGCCGGGCGGGCGATAATACGGCGGCGCTCACGCCGGCGCGAAATTATTTGGGTTCGATGGCCGGCGGCTTGCCCGCTGGCGCAGGTTGATCCGGCTTGCCAACCGCCGACTTGCCAGGCAATGGCGCGGGCGCGGGTTCCCGACTGGCGGGCTGGGCGGCGGCGTTTTTTCCTTTGGCCTTTTTCGGACTGGCGTCGGGTTTGGCAGATGCCTGGGCCGGCGATGCGGAGGGCTCGCCGCTCGTCCGCCGGGGACCGCCCAGCCAGCCGTTGATCTCCCTCATGTCCGCCTCCGATAACTGGCCGGCGGCCTGCCGTAACACCAGGTAGTTTTTGACGAAGGTATAGCGGGCTTGGGCATAATTGGCCTCGGCCAGATAAACAGCGCGCTCGGAGTCCAGCACGTCCACGATGGTCCGGGTACCGACTTCGTAACCCGCCTGATTCGCCTCCAGCGCGCTGCGGGTGGACACGCGGGTCTGATCCAGCGCCTTGATCTGGCTGATGGCGGTTTCCTGACCGCGATAGGCGTTGCGCACGGTGCGGATGGTGTCGCGTTGCAGATTCTCCAGGTTCTGCCGGGACGCCTCGTAGCTGTACGCCGCTTCGCGGGAACGCGAAGACACCGCGCCGCCGCTATATAGTGGGATGGTCAATTCCAGACCGACCTGACTGCTGGTGGTATCTGCGATGCTGTTATCGACATCGGCGCGGCTGACGCTCAGATTGAGGGTGGGATAATGGCCGGCCTTCTGCAACTGGATATTTTCCCGCGCCTGATCGACCCCGAAACCGGCGCTGAGCAGCCGCAGGTTGTTTTCCAGCGCCATGCGCACCCATTCTTCGGGATCGCTGGGCTTGGGTAGCGCCAGCGGCATCCGCTCGCTGAGCAGATTGAGCTGGACGTAATCCTGCCCGGTTAGTTGCCGCAGTAACTCGCGGGCATCAGCCAACTTGTTGGTGTAATCAATTTCCACCGAGACGGCGTTATCAAAACGCGCCTGGGCATCGTAGACGTCGGTGATGGTCGCCAGCCCCACTTCAAAGCGCCGGTTGGCCTGTTCCAGTTGGCGGGCGAAAGCGTTCTTGGCGGCGGTAGCGGAGGTCAGGTAGTCCAGCGCCTCCAGCACCCCAAAATAGCCTTGCGATACCCGCAGGATCAGCTCGTTCTCGGCGTTGCGGAAGTCCACGTCGGACTGGCCGACCACGGCGTCCGCCACCCGCTGCTGGACCTGACTGCTGCGGTTGTAGAGGGGTTGCTGCAAGCTGATCGCATAGGTATGGCTGTCGAACGATGAGTTATCCTGAGCGCCCGCAACTCCGAAGGTTCGCCCCTGGTCAACCGTGACCCCCGCGCTCGGCAGCAACAGCGCCCGCGCTTGCGGCTTGGTCTCCTGGGCGGCTTCCCGGCTGGCGGTGGCGGCCTTGAGCACCGGATCGCTGTCCAGGGCTTGGCGGTAGACTTGCAGGAGATCTTCCGCCCCCGCCGGCGGGCCGCACAGCACGGCGATGATCCCGACCAATGCCAGACGATGCGCTTTAGGCATGGCTGTAAAAACTCCCTCTCAGGTATTAGTAAACGCTAATATACCAGAGACCTGCGGCAGTGGAGAATCGGTGGGCCACGACCCTCGCTCGCGGCGTTCAAAACGTGAAGGTCTTGATCGGCGCCGCGTTGCGCAAGGGCGGCAGCTCGGTATCGAACAGGCTCTCCCGAACCCACTCTTGCTCGCCGACCCGGGTGATCAGCAACGCCTCCATGACCGGCGGCTGGCCGACCACGACGAACAGCCGGCCACCCAAACTCAGGCTTTGCCGCCAAACCTCGGCAACCTCGGCGACCGAGCCGGTGACGGCGATGGCGTTGTAGCGATGTTGGCCCCAGCCCTGGCTGGCGTCGCCGGTATGGAGCATCACATTGTTCAGGCCATGGACCTTGAACTTCTGGCGAGCGGCCTCGGTGAATTCAGGAACGATGTCCACGCTGACCACGCTGGCGGCCAGCCGCGCCAGACAGGCGGTCAGATAACCACTGCCCGTGCCCACTTCCAGCGCATGATCGGTCGGCTGCAACGCCAGCGCTTGCAGAATTCGGCCTTCGACGTTGGGCCTCAGCATAACTTCGCCATGACCGAGCGGGATGGCGACGTCGCCGAACGCCAGCTTGCGATAGCGTTGCGGCACGAAATCCTCGCGCGGCACGCGGGCAAGGGTGTCCAGCGCCCGCTGATCCAGCACATCCCAGGGCCGGATTTGTTGCTCGATCATGTTGTGGCGGGCCAGTTCGAAATTGAATGCGGTCATGGTCGGAATCCTGTCAACGCCTGGTGGTCTTGGAGTCACAACGGAGGCGGCGCCTCCCGGTTCGAAATCGGAGCGCGCGGATTTTAGCATAAGGTGGATGATCGCCGTGCGGAGCTACAGGAACGTGGCTCCCACCGCGAACAGCCGCTCAACCTCGGGCACCCGCTTCTTGTCGATCAAAAACAAAATGACATGGTCATCCGCTTCGATCACGGTGTCGTGGTGGCAGATGATCACCCCGTCGCTGCGGGCGATGGCGCCGATGGTGGTGCCCGGCGGCAGACGAATTTCTTCGACCCGCCGGCCCACGACCTTCGAGGTCTTGTAGTCGCCGTGGGCGATGGCTTCGATCGCCTCGGCGGCGCCGCGGCGCAGGGAATGCACCTTGGCGACGTCGCCGCGACGGACGTGGGTCAGCAGACTGCCAATCGTGGCCTGTTGCGGCGAGATGGCGATATCGATGATGCCCGATGATTCCACCAGGTCGACATAGGACACCAAGTTGATCAGGGCCATCACCTTGCGGGCGCCCATCCGCTTGGCCTGCATGGCCGACAGGATATTGGCCTCGTCGTCGTTGGTGACGGCGCAGTACACGTCCACCTGCTCGATGTTCTCCTGGCGCAGCAGGTTTTCGTCGGCGGCGTCGCCCTGCAACACGATGGCCCGACTCAACTGCTCGGACAGCCGGCGGGCAGTGGCGGGATTGCGTTCGATGACCTTGACCTGGAACCGCTCCTCCAGTCCCTGCGTCAGCCGGGCGCCGATGTGACCGCCACCGGCGACGATGATGCGCTTGACCATCTTGTCCAGCTTGCGCAGCTCGCCGACGATGGCGCGGGTGTTCTTGCGGGCGGCGATGAAAAACACCTCGTCGTCGGCTTCAATGACGGTGTTGCCCTCCGGAATGATCGGACTACCTTGGCGGAAGATGGCCGCCACCCGGCTTTCGATGCCCGGCATCCGCTCCGGCAACGCGCGCAGCGCCTGACCGACCAAGGTGCTGCCTTCATAGGCCTTGACGCCCACCAACCGAACCTGGCCATCGGCGAAATCCAGCACCTGCAAGGCGCCGGGATGCTCGATGATGCGTTGGATATAGTCGGTGACCAGTTGCTCGGGACTGATCAGCACGTCGACCGGCAAAGCTTCGTCTTTGAACAACTGATCCCGATAGGCGATGTAGCCGCCAGCCCGGACCCGCGCGATCTTGGTGGGCGTGTTGAACAGGGTATGGGCGATCTGACAGGCGACCATGTTCACCTCGTCGTTGTCGGTCAACGCGATCAGCATGTCGGCGTCGGCGATGCCGGCCTGTTCGAGCACGCCCGGATAGGACGCATGGCCGCGGATCGTGCGAAGGTCCAGCCGGTCCTGCAACGCTTGCAGGCGTTCGGCATCGGCGTCCACCACGGTGACATCGTTGGCCTCGCTGGCCAAAATGTGCGCCACCGATCCCCCCACTTGGCCGGCGCCGAGAATAACGATTTTCATGGCCCGCTCTCACTCATCCAGGGCTTTTTTGGGATCGATCCCCAAGGCGCGCAGCTTGCGATAGAGGTTGGTGCGTTCCATGCCGACCCGCTCGGCCAGCCGCGCCACGTTGCCCTCGCACTCGCGGAACTGCTGCATCAGGTACGTGCGCTCGAACTGCTCGCGGGCCTCGCGCAGCGTCAGGTTCAGGGGAATGTTGCCGGCATCCTGGGATTTGGCGGTGGTGGCGCCGCGCACTGCGGTGTCCACTTCCTCCAACGCGATTTCCTCCTCGCCCCCCAAAATCAGGAGACGCTGCACCAGGTTCTTGAGTTCGCGAATGTTGCCAGGCCAAGCGTAGTTGCGCAGCCGGTTCTGCGCGGCCAGGGTGAAGTGGCGATAGGTCAGATTTTCCTGGTCGACAAAATAGCCGACATAGTAATTCAGCAGTTCCGGCACGTCCTCGACGTGGTCGCGCAGGGGCGGCAATCGGATCGGCACCACGTTCAACTGATAGTAAAGATCCTCGCGGAACCGGCCGGCCGCCACTTCCTGCTCCAGATCGCGGTGGGTAGCGGTCACCACGCGCACGTTCACCCGCACCGCTTCCTTGCCGCCGATGCGCAGAAAGGAGCCGTTCTCCAACGCGCTGGCCAGCTTGGCCTGGGCTTCGAGGTCCATGTCGGCCAACTCGTCGAGAAACAGCGTGCCGCCGCTGGCCTGTTCCAACCGGCCGTAGTGAATCCGGTCGCCCTGCTCGGAACCGAACAGTTCCAGGCTGGCGTTCTCGCGAGCGATGGAACCGACCCCCACGTCCACGAACGGGCCGGTGCGGCGCGGACTATGGGCGTGCAGGAAGCGGGCGTAAACCTCCTTGCCGGTGCCCGGTTCGCCAAAGATCAACACCGGCGCGTCGTGCTGGGCGATTTTGAGCACCTGGGTCCGCAAGCGCTGCACGACCTCGCTGCGCCCCACCGGTTCGGCGACGACCCGTTGCTGGCGGCGCAGGTTCTGGTTTTCCCGCGCCAGCCGGTCCGCGTCCAGCGCCCGCTCCACGGTCAGCAACAGCTTGGCCATGGACAGCGGTTTCTCGATGAAATCGTAGGCGCCCAACCGGGTCGCCTCCACGGCGGTTTCGACCGTGCCGTGCCCGGACATCATGATCACCGGACAGGGCAAGTGATCGCCCTCGCTCCATTCCTTGAGCAGGCTGATGCCATCGGTGTCGGGCATCCAGATATCGAGCAGGATCAGGTCGGGCCGCTGGGCGCGGCGGGCCTCACGGGCGGCGGCGGCGTTTTCCGCGGTCGCGACCGTGTAGCCTTCATCCTGCAAAATTTCCTTTACCAGGTCGCGAATATCCGGTTCGTCATCGACGACCAGAATATAAGGCGCGTTCATCCGGCCTCCTTCTCGGTGTGCAACGGCACGGCGGGAACGGCGGGCGATCCGGCGCCGTCGCGCAACAGCGGCAAGCGGATCGCGATCCGGGCTCCGCCGTCGGGCGGCGATTCCACCTGGATCCAGCCGCCGTGCTCTTCAACGATTTTTTTGACGATTGCCAATCCTAGCCCGGTTCCCTTGGGTTTGGTAGTCACATACGGCTCGAAGGCGTTGGCCAGAATGCTGTCGGGGAAGCCCGGCCCGTCGTCGCGCACGCTCAGCTCGACGCAATCGGCTCCGACGACATGCTCGCGGCCGGTGCCGATCCACAGGGTCGAGCCATGACCGTCGCGGATGGCTTCGATGGCGTTCTTGACCAGATTGTGCAGCAACTGGCGCAGGCGAACCTTGTCCGCGTTGATCGGCAACGACTCCTGGGCCAACTCCAGCTTGATCTCCACCCCAGCGGGATAGTCGCGGTAGAGATAGAGCACCTCGGCGACAAACTCGTTCAATTCCAGCGGCGCCAGTTGCAGGCGCGGCGGGCGGGCATATTCGTTGAAGGCATCCACCATCTCCTTCATCGCCTGGACCTGCTGAATGATGGTGTGGGTGCCGCGATCCAGCACCCGGCCCTGTTCTTCGTCGAATTGCTTGAGATATTTGTGGCGAATGCGCTCGGTGGCCAACTGGATCGGGGTCAGCGGATTCTTGATTTCGTGGGCCAGGCGGCGGGCGACTTCGGCCCACGCGGCGTCGCGCTCGGCCCGCACCAAATGGGTCATGTCGTCGAACACGATCACGCGACCGCCCCGCAAGCCGACCGCGTTCGGCAGCGAACTGCCGCGACAGACCAGGATCCGCCGCCCGGCGGCGCCGAACCAAGCGATTTCTTGGCGCCAGTCGCCGGCGGCATTCAGTTGCGGGCCGATCGCCTCGAAAAAATCCCGCAACACGGATTGTTCGGCAACGATACGCTGGTGGTCCACGCCGATAAACGCGGTTAAATCTACTCCCAGAATCTGGCTGGCGGCGGCGTTGCAGGTTTGCAACCGCCCGGACTGGTCGAGCGTGAGCACCCCGGACGACAACCGCGCCAGCACCGTCTCCAGATAGGCGCGCTGGCTTTCGACCAGTTCCTGGCCACGCCGCGCGGCATCGCGCGCCTGCGCCAGATTGCGGGTCATCTGGTTGAACGACTGCGCCAGGAAACCCAGTTCGTCGCCGCCGCCGCCAGGCAGTTGCTGGTCGAACTGACCGGCGGCGACCGCCTGGGTGCCTTCGGCCAATTCCCGCAACGGCCGCACCAGTTGGCGCGCGGTATGGAACGCCGCCCAGAACGCCGCCAGCACCGCCAGCAACAGGACCAGCGACAGGGTCAGGGTAAAAGTCGTCTTGAGCGGCGCCCGCAGAAAAATCAGTTCCTTGTAGCTGTCGAAGGCCGCCTGCACCGCATCGGCGAGCAGGCTCAACCGGTCGGTCACCGGAAATAGCGATTGCAACAAACGCTCCTCGCCGCTGGGCGTCGCTGCCCGCACCACTGCCCGGATATGAAAACCGGCGTCGCGGATCGGCTCCAAACCGACATAATCGCGACCCTGACGAACTTGCAGCAACACCGCCTCCGGTGGCGGGTCCGGCACGATCAGCGTCGGGTCGGCGGTGGCGGTGGCGATGATGCGCCCCCCGCGACCGAACAAGGTCAGTTCGGACCCCTCGCCGAGATCGAGCCATTCGTCCAGCCGGCGAGCCGCCTGATCGTCATCGTTGTCGGCCACAGCCTCGGCGATCCGCCCGGTTTGCTTGAGTACCTCGCGCATCCGCAAATCCAAGGCGGTGCGGCTGAGTTCCAGCGCGTCTCCAAGACCCCGATCCACTTGGACGTTGAACCAGCTATCGATCCCCCGTTGCAGGAAATGCAGCGAGAAGCCGTAGACCAGCGCCACCGGGGTAATGGCCAGCACCGCGAAGATGCCGGCCAGTCGTAAGGTCAGGCGGGCGCCGGGCACGCGCCGTCGGTACAGGCGAATCAGGACCGCCAGGTTGTACAGGATCAGGGCCGCCAACGCCCCCAGGCCGACGGCGCTGAGCAGCAACAACCCGGAGTACATCCGCCCGAACTGCGCCGAGTTGGTGGTGGCGCGGCCCATCAGCACCAGGATGACCAGCAATAATCCCAGCAGCGCCAGCGCCGGCAACCGACCCTGGCCGCCCGCCAGCCGGCGAATCAGAGCGGCCATGCGCGCCACTCGCTGGCCAGCCGCCAGTCGTCCGAGAGATAGGCCAGCAGGCGCAACGGCGCCGGCAGGGCTTCGATGTCAAGCAGAACCCGCAGGGCGCCCTCGTAGCGCTCGTTTTCGGTCAGCAGGCTCCGATCGAGCAGGGGAAAATCCTGAATCCGCCCCATGAACCCCAACGCGGCGGCCCGGGTGGGAAACGCGCGGCGCTCGCCGCTGTTGAGATTGCCGACCAAGTATTGCCGACTCAGCGCGTGATATTCCAGTTGAAAGCGCTGCGTCAGGGCATAGACGGTTTCGTCCCACAGCCACGATCGTCGCCGGCGAACCTCCATCTCGATATCGACCGTCAGCGGCACCCCATTTTGCAGGGCATCCAACGCCGCGGTGCTGAACCGGTATTCGACCTGGGCGTTCAACCGATAAACGCCACCCTCCAGCCGGGTGGCGGCGCCGAGCACCTCGAAACCGGCCGCGCGGCCGCCGATGGCCCACAGCAAACCCAGCAGCAGCGCCAGCAGGCGCGCGCGCCGGACCGTCAGCGCGCCAGCGAGCATGGCGTCCCTCCCGCAACCGCCGGTTTGACCAGCACGGCATAATAAAATCCATCCATGCCAGCCTCGCCGGGCAGAATCTGACGGCCATGCCCCAGGGCGCGGCCCCAATCCGCCGCGATTCGGTGTTCCCGGGCCTCCGGTCGAGCGGCGAGAAAAGCCGCCACGACCTGCTCGTTTTCCTGCCGCAACACCGAGCAGGTGGCGTACAGCAGCCGACCGCCGGGCCGCAGCAGCGGCCACAAAGCGGTTAGCATCGCCCGCTGCCGGTCGGTCAGCGCGGCGATGTCGGTTTCCCGCCGCAGCAGCTTGATGTCGGGATGGCGGCGAATCACGCCGGTGGCCGAACAGGGCGCGTCCACCAGAATCCGGCTGTAGGGAACGCCGTCCCACCAGTCCGCCGGGCAAGTGGCGTCGCCCGCGACCAGGCGGGCCTCAAGCCGCAACCGGTTCAGATTGTCCCGGACCCGCTCCAGCCGCTCGGCGGCCTGATCCAACGCGGTCAGATCCAGATCCGGCGCGCATTCCAGCAGATGAGCGGTCTTGCCGCCCGGCGCGGCGCAGGCGTCCAACACCCGCATCCCCGGCTCGACGGCGAGCAGCGGCGCCGCCAGTTGCGCGGCGGCGTCCTGCACCGACACCCAACCCTCGGCGAATCCCGGCAACGCGGCGGCTTCGACCGGTTCGGCCAGCGCCAGAGCCGTCGCCACCATCGCTACCGGCTCGGCAACTTTACCCACCGCCGCCAGTTGCGAGCAGTAATCGTTCCGACTCAGCCGTTGTGGGTTGACGCGAACGGCAAACGGCGGCCGGGCGTTGTTGGCGGCGACGATGGCCGGCCAGTCGTCCGGCCAGTCCCGTTGCAGCCACTCCAACAGCCAGCGCGGATGGGCGGTCCGGGCTTCCGCGTCGGCCTCCACCCGCGCCAGCAGTTCCGCGCGCCGGCGCAGAAACGACCGGAGTACGGCGTTGGTCAGACTCGCCGCCCAGGGCTTGCGCAATTGCCGGGCGGCGGCGACGGTTTCGGCGACCGCGGCATGGTCGGGAATGCGCAAATGGCGAAGCTGATAGAGTCCGATCAACAGCAACGCTCGCGCCACCGGTTCGCGCGAGTCGAGCGGCCGGTCCAGCAACCCATCCAGCAGCAGTTGCAATTCCGGCTGCCAGCGGCAGACGCCGTAGCACAATTCCCGCAACAGCCCGCGATCGCGTGGCGCGGCGCGCTCCAGCGCTGGCGGCAAGGCCACCGCCAGCGACCGGCCCTCCCCCAGCACCTGCCCCAGCACCTGAGCGGCGACGGCGCGAATATTCATGCCGGACCCAGGCGCCGACCCGCCAGCCGGTGGGCGTTCAGGAACGCCGCGACCGGCAGTGGCCGACCACCGGGCAGTTGCACCTCGGTCAGCCGCAGCACGCCAGAGCCGGTGGCGACCACGATGCCGTCCCGATCCTCGCGCAGCACGGTACCGGGCGGGTCGGCGGCGGGTTCGGCCTCGGCCCGCGCCCGCCAGATGCGCAGAGGCTGGCCATCCAGGTAGGTGCGGGCCACCGGATAGGGATTGAAGGTCAGCACCCGGCGTTCCAGTTCCAACGCCGGACGGCCCCAGTCCAGTTCAAGATCGGTCTTGTCCAGTTTGGGAGCGCGGGTGACGAGCGATTCGTCCTGCGGCTCCGGGGTCAGGCGTCCAGCCAGCAGATCCGGCAAGATCGCCAGCAGTGTTTCGGCGCCCAGCTTGGCCAGCCGCTCGTACAGTTCCCCCCCCGTGATTCCGCGCGGAATCGGGTAAACCGCCCGCGCCAATACCGGTCCGGTATCGAGCCCAGCGTCCATTTGCATGAGGCTGACGCCAGTTTCGGCGTCGCCCGCCAACAGCGCCCAGTGAATCGGCGCCGCGCCGCGCCAGCGTGGCAGCAGCGAGGCGTGAACATTGACGCAGCCCAGCCGGGGAATGGCCAGCACCGACAGCGGCAGGATCAGGCCGTAGGCCGCCACCACCAGCAAATCGGGCTTCAGGGCGGCCAGTTCGGCCTGTGCGGCGGCGTCGCGCAAGGTGGCGGGCTGATACACCGGAATGCCAGCCGCCACCGCACACGCCTTGAGCGGGCTGGCGCGCAACTGACGGCCACGGCCAGCGGGCCGATCCGGCTGGGTGTAGATGGCCTCGACCGAATAGCCGGCGTCCAGCAGGGCTTGCAGGCTGGGCACGGCAAAGTCGGGCGTGCCGGCGAAAATCAGACGCGGCGGAATGGTCGTCATGCGGTATCGTTGGGGGTGGGAGGGCCTCCCGGCCCGGGAGGGACAGCGACGCCAGTCAGCGAAAGGATCAAAAGGGCTCCAGGGCCAGGCGCGTCCATGATCAGGAAGCGCGCGCTTCGATGCGGACCTGTTTCTCCAGCTTCTTGCGAATGCGGTCGCGCTTCAGCGCCGACAGATAGTCCACGAACAGTTTGCCGTCCAGATGATCGATCTCGTGCTGGATGCACACCGCCAGCAGACCGCTGGCTTCGAGTTCGAACGGTTCGCCGTCGCGATCCAACGCCCCGACCCGTACCCACCCAGCGCGGCGGACGGTCTCGTAGAAACCCGGCACCGACAGACAACCCTCCTCCGATTCGCTTTCGCCCTCCCGTTCCAGCAGGGTCGGGTTGACGAACGCCAGCGGCTGGTTCTTCTCCTCGGACACGTCCATCACCACGATGCGTTGCCGGACGTTGACCTGGGTCGCGGCCAAACCGATGCCCGGCGCGGCGTACATGGTTTCCAGCATGTCATCCACCAGAGTTCGGATGCGGTCGTCGACGGTTTCCACCGGCAGCGCCGGTTTGCGCAGCCGGGGATCGGGATAGTGCAGGATGTTCAATCGCGCCATGGCAGACGGCTCCGTAAACGCCTTTTTTCGATTCGTGCAACGATGATTTGGATGAAATCATACGAGAAACCCCCGCGCCGGGGCTATACTTTGCGCGATGGGGGTGATTCGGTACACTCCCGCCCATGTCTTCGGAGGATGAGCAAGGATCATGAACACCACGCGTTCCTCAAGGCGCTTCGGGGCCGCCCTGTCGCTGGCGACGGCGGTTCTGCTCGGGGCGTGCGCCCAAACACCCCCCCAGCCTGAGTCCAACCCAGCCCATGGCGAACCGCCGCCGACCTCGGGGGCGAAGGCGGTCACAGCGGATCCCGGTGCGGTCGCCAACGCGGCGGCGCCGGTCGCGTTGCGTCCCGACCATCCCCAAACCTACACCGTGGCGCCCGGCGATACCCTGTGGAGCATCGCCCAGCGGTTTCTCCAGAATCCCTGGCAGTGGCGGGACATCTGGCGGCAAAATCCGCAGATTCGCAACCCCAACCGCATCTATCCGGGCGACGTGCTCAAATTCAGCCACGACGCCACCGGCCAGCCCCAGTTGGAGGTCGCCGAGCGCGTGGAGGTTCCACTGCTCAAGCTGTCGCCGGAGGCCCGGGTCGAAACGCTGACTCAGCCCATCCCCCCGGTGCCCCGCGCCGCGATCGAGTCGTTCCTGACCCGCGCCCTGGTCCTGAGCGAAGCTCAGTGGAAGGGAACGCCCTACATCGTGGCCGATGACGACAACCAGGGAGTTTACGCCGACCGCGACCGGGTTTATGCCCGCGGCGCCCTATTCGACCAGCCGCGCTATCAGGTGTTCCGTCCCGGTGAGGAACTGCGCGAGCCCGGTTCCGGCCGCTACCTGGGCACCGCTGGCGTCTACCTGGGCGAGGCGCTGCTCGACAAGGATGGCGACCCGGCCACTTTCACCCTGACCCGCACCGTCGCACCGGTTCGCGCCGGCGACCGATTATTTGAGTTCGAACAGGAAAACGAACTTTACAACTTCGATCCCCATCCGGTTCCCCCCGACACCGAAGGCTTCATCCTGGCCAAGCTGGACACCGACGTCACCCAAATCACCCAGTACAGCAGCGTCATCATCAATCTGGGCGCCCAGGAAGGCCTCCAACCCGGTCACGTCCTCGCCATCTACGGCAAGGACCGCACCGTCGAGGATCCGGTTTCCGGCGGAACCGTGAAACTGCCGGGCGAGCGCTCCGGCTTGTTGATGGTCTACAAGGTCCACGACTTGGTCAGCTACGGGCTGGTGATGCAAGCCGAACGGCCCATCCGCCTGCAAGATCGAGTAACCACGCCCTGAACCGGGACGACTCGACTCCGGTTGCCGAACCGGCTTGGCTGCTGGCGTTGCTGCGGGCGCCGGGCATCGGGCCGGCGCGGTTCGCTCGGTTGCTGGAGCATTTCGGGTCGGCGGCGGCGACGTTCGCCGCCGACGGCGCCGAATTGCGGTCGCTGGAACTGCCGGACGCGGCGCTGGATTATCTGGGCCGTCCCGACTGGCGCCGGGTGGAAGAGGATTTGGCTTGGCTGGAACGGCCCGGCAACCATCTGCTGCAGTTGGACGATTCCCGCTACCCGCCGCTGTTGCGGCAAATCGCCTACCCGCCGCCCCTGTTGTTCGTCCACGGCGATCCGAACTGCCTGCGGCTGCCGCAACTGGCCATCGTCGGCTCCCGCAACCCTACCCCGCTGGGTCGCGAAACCGCCCAGCGCTTCGCCGCGCATCTGGCCGAATGCGGGCTGCTCATCACCAGCGGGCTGGCGCTCGGCATCGACGCCGCCGCCCACCAGGGCGCGCTGGCCAGCGGCCGAACCATCGCGGTCATGGGCACCAGCCTGGATCGAGTCTACCCCGCCCAGCATCGGGATTTGGCCCATGCCATCGCCGAACGCGGCGCGCTGGTCTCGGAGTTCTCCATCGGCACCTCGCCGGCGGCGGGAAACTTCCCCCAACGCAACCGGCTGATCAGCGGGCTGGCGCTGGGCGTGTTGGTGGTGGAAGCCGCCGCGCAGAGCGGCTCGCTGATCACTGCCCGCTTGGCCAACGAGCAGGGCCGCGAAGTATTCGCCATCCCCGGTTCGATTCATAACCCGTTGGCCAAGGGCTGCCACGCGCTGATCCGTCAGGGGGCGAAACTGGTGGAGACCGCGGACGATATTCTGGAGGAACTGGGCGCGCTGGCGGCGACAACCCGCGAAACCGCGTCCGGTCCTCCCGCCGTCGCCCCCTCGGCGGCGTTGGACGAGGAATACCAACAACTGCTGGCCGCCATGGGCGACGAACCGGTGGGCATCGACCTGCTGGTGGATCGGTGCGGATTGACGGCGGAAGCGGTTTCCTCCATGCTGTTGATCCTGGAACTTGAAGGTTACGCGGCGGCCATCCCTGGCGGTCTGTATGGCCGTTTGAAAATCTGAAAATCTCGCAATGCCAGCCGCCGCCCCAACCGGGCGGCGGTTTTGCGTGCGCCTCGCCCGACGGCGGGGCTTCGTACTTCCAAAACGAGTCCCGGAATGAAAGAAAATGTGCTGGATGTGCTGATGTATCTGTTTCAGAACTACATGGATGACGAGACGGACCCCGACCCCGACCGCGCCTCCATCCAGAGCGAATTGCTGGCCGCCGGCTTTCCCTCGCGGGAAATTCACCAGGCGTTCGAGTGGCTAGACAGCTTGGTGGACCGTCAGGCGGCCCCACTGGTGGTCGATCCCGGCTCCTGCCGCATCTACATCGGCCCGGAACTGGACAAACTGGATGTGGAATGCCGGGGTTTTCTGCTGCTTTTGGAGCAGACCGGCATTCTCGATTCGGAAACCCGCGAACTGGTCATCGACCGGGTCATGGCGCTGGAATCCGACGATATCGGTTTGCGCCAGTTGAAGTGGATCGTCCTGATGGTGCTGTTCAATCAGCCCGGTCGGGAAGAAGCCTGCGCCTGGCTCGAAGACCTGGTATTCGACGACGTTCCCGGCTACCTTCATTAAGCGGACCGGAGCGAGCTTTTTCCGCTCTTCCCAACTTCCCGCCGCGCCGGCGGATCCCGACGGGCGCCGCCACCCTTCCCGGTTTCCCAATTCCCGCCGGCGCCATTCCGTCACAGCCATTCGCATCATGGTCATGAGCAAGAACCTGGTCATCGTGGAATCGCCCGCCAAGGCGAAAACGATCAAAAAATACCTGGGCAAGGACTTCGAGGTGTTGGCCTCCTACGGCCACGTGCGCGACCTGGTTCCCAAGGAGGGCGCGGTCGACCCGGACCACGACTTCGCGATGAAATACCAAGTCATCGAGAAGAACGAGCGGCACGTCGAAGCCATCGCCAAGGCCGCCGCCAAGGCCGAGGCGCTGTATCTGGCCACCGACCCGGATCGCGAGGGCGAGGCCATTTCCTGGCATCTGTATGAAATCCTGCGCCAGCGCGAATTGCTGAAGGACAAGCCGGTACGACGGATCGTATTTCACGAGGTCACCCAACGGGCGATCCAGGACGCCGTCGCCCATCCCCGAACGCTCTCGCTGGATCTGGTCAACGCCCAACAGGCTCGGCGAGCGCTGGATTATCTGGTCGGCTTCAACCTGTCGCCGCTGCTGTGGAAGAAAATCCGGCCCGGCCTGTCCGCCGGTCGGGTGCAGTCGCCGGCGCTACGCATGATCGTCGAGCGCGAGGAAGAGATCGAGCGATTCAAAGCGCGCGAGTACTGGACGCTGGAGGCTGACGTGGCCAAGACCGGCCAGCCGTTCGGCGCCCGCCTGGCCGAGTATGGCGGCGAGAAGCTGACCCCGTTCGCCATCGCCGACGGCGACCGGGCCCACGTTATGGAACGGGCGTTGCGGGCCGCCGCCCTCGCCCAGCGGACCGAATCCAGCGCGGCGGACGAAGCCGCGATCGGCCGATTGCGCGTCGCCAAGGTCGAACGCAAGCAGCGCAAGCGCAATCCCGCCGCGCCGTTCACCACCTCGACCCTGCAACAGGAGGCCTCGCGCAAGCTGGGCTTTTCCACCCAGCGCACCATGCGCGTCGCCCAGCAGTTGTACGAGGGCATCGACACCGGCCAAGGCGCAGTCGGGCTAATTACCTACATGCGCACCGACTCGGTCAATCTGGCCCAGGACGCCCTCGACGACATCCGCGCCCTGATCGCCCAGCGTTACGGTGCGCATAACCTGCCAGCCAGCCCCCGGCTGTTCAAGACCAAGGCCAAGAACGCTCAGGAGGCGCACGAGGCGATCCGCCCGACCACGATCACGGTGCTGCCGGAAGCGATTCGCGTCCATCTCAACGCCGACCAACGTGCGTTGTACGAGCTGATCTGGAAACGCACCGTCGCTTGTCAAATGATTCCGGCCACGCTCGATACGGTCGCCGTGGACTTGGCCTGCGGTCCTGGCAACAGCTTTCGCGCCACCGGCTCGACCATTGCCGATCCCGGCTTCATGGCGGTGTACCGGGAAGACGTGGACGATCCGACCGACGAAGACGAAAGCCGGACGCTGCCGCCGCTGCGGGAAGGCGAATGGGTGGAGCTGCTGGCCTTGCGTCCGGAACAGCATTTCACCGAACCACCGCCGCGCTACTCCGAGGCCAGCCTGGTCAAAACGCTGGAGGAATACGGCATCGGCCGGCCCTCCACTTACGCGGCGATCATTTCGACCCTGCTGGCCCGCGACTACGCGGTGCTGGACAACCGCCGCTTCCAGCCGACCGACATTGGCCGGATCGTCAACCGCTTCCTGACCCAGCATTTCACCCAGTACGTGGATTACGAATTCACCGCCCGACTGGAAGACGATCTGGACGCGGTGTCACGCGGCGAGGAGGACTGGCTGCCGCTGATGCGGGGCTTCTGGGATCCGTTCAAGCAACGGGTCGAGGAAAAGGCCGAGAAAGTCTCGCGCCAGGAGGTCGTGCAAAGCCGTGAACTGGGCCAAGACCCCAAAACGGGTAAGCCCGTCTCGGTACGGATGGGCCGGTTCGGGCCGTTCGCGCAGATCGGCGGCAAGGACGACGCCGAAAAACCGCGCTTTGCCAGCCTGAGACCGGAACAACGTCTGGACGCCATCTCCCTGGAGGAGGCGTTGGCCCTGTTCCAGTTGCCGCGCGATCTGGGCGCGACCGCCGCCGGCGAATCGATTCAAGTCAACATCGGGCGATTTGGGCCGTATGTGCGGTATGGCAAGAGCTATGTCTCGCTCAAAACTGAGGATCCGTACAGCGTCAGTCGCGAACGGGCGCTGGAGTTGATCGCCGCGCACCAGCAGGCGGCCACTAATAAGATCCTCCAAGCGTTTTCCGGCTCCGCCGTGCAAATCCTGAACGGCCGGTTCGGTCCCTACATTACCGATGGCAAAAAGAACGTCCGCCTGCCCAAGGACCGCGAACCGGCCAGCCTGACCCTGGCCGAATGCGAAAGCTTGCTGCGCGCGGCGCCCGAGAAGAAGAAACCGGCCGCGCGCCGCCGCGCCACGCCCGTAAAAGTGCGGCGATCCAGCGGCAGCTAGGGCATGAACCCGTTGCGGCTGCGCGCCGCCGCCCGCGTGGTGAAATCCGGTGGCCTCGTCGCCTATCCCACCGAGGCGGTCTACGGGCTGGGCTGCGATCCGCGCGACGAAGAGGCAGCGCGGCGGCTGCTGGCGCTCAAGCGCCGGCCGCCACGCAAGGGTCTCATTTTGATCGCGGCCGATTTCGCCCAGCTCGCGCCGTTTCTGCAACCGCTGACTTCAGCCGACCGCGCCCGTCTAACCGCTACCTGGCCTGGTCCTTACACCTGGCTGATTCCCGCCCGGCCCGACACGCCGCGCTGGCTGCGCGGCCGGCACGATACCCTGGCGGTGCGGGTGACCGCCCATCCGCTAGCAGCGGCATTGTGCCGGGCTTGCGGGCATCCGCTGGTGTCCACCAGCGCCAACTTTAGCGGCCGGCCACCGGCCCGCAGCGCGCTGGCGGTACGCCGACAACTGGGAACCGCGATGGACTATCTGCTGCCCGGCCCGACCGGCGGCTCGGCCCAGCCTACAGAAATCCGCGACCTGCGCACCGGGCGACGGGTGCGCGGCGGTTGAACGGCCTCCCGCACCGCTGGCAAAGAGAAAGAGCAGGAGAGGCCGACGCAAGGATTTTGCGATCAATCGCTCAAGTCTTGTTCTCCTTTTTGGATTTCTTTTCGGCCTTCTTCTCTTTCGGAGTCTTGGTCGGTTTCTTCTTGGATTCCTTCTTGATATCGGTGCCTTTACTCATGGCTTTTCTCCGGCTCTTCGATGATTACGAATAAGGTCGGGTTCTCCCCCAGCGTCCGCGAAGAACCCGCCATCAACCCCTGGATGCTCAAAAACCCGCCGGGTCGCCCCGACTCGTACAGTCATGGCGCAGTTTAACCCATCCTGCCTCCCGACGCCTCTTCCCTAGCGAGAGGCAACCTCGCCCAGCAGTGGAACCGCCCGCGCCAGCAGCGTCTTGACCTTGCCCATGCCCTCGATCAGATTCCGCTCGATCTCGGCCATGGTGATCGCGCCCGGAACCTTGCCAGCGGCCCGATTGGCCACCACCGCGCACGCGGCATAGCACAGGTCCAATTCCCGGGCCAACGCCGCTTCCGGCATCCCGGTCATGCCAACGATGTCGCAACCATCCCGCTCCATCCGCCGAATTTCCGCCGCCGTTTCCAACCTTGGCCCCTGGGCCGCCGCGTAGGTGCAGGATTCGCGGGCGTCGAGATTCAGCGCGCGAGCGGCCTGGATCAACCGTTCCCGCAACTCGCCGCAGTACGGCTCGGTAAAGTCGACGTGAGTGACATGGCTGAGATTATCCTCGAAAAAGGTGCAGTGTCGCCCCCAAGTGTAATCCACGAGCTGATCCGGGAAAGCCAGGACGCCCGGCGCCATGTCGCCCCGGATTCCGCCCACCGCCGCCACCGCGATCACCTGTTTCACGCCGATCCGGTGCAGCGCCCACAGATTGGCCCGGTAGTTGATCTTGTGCGGCGGGAGCGTGTGACGCGGACCGTGCCGGGCCAGGAACGCCACGGCCCGTCCCCCCAATTCGCCGCGAATCACCGGGCTGGACGGCTCGCCGTAGGGCGTGGACAGGGTTTCCCGATAGGTGATTTTCAGGGTGTCCAGCGCGGTAAGGCCGGTGCCTCCGATGATGGCGATGGAGGGAGTCATGGCGTGGCTTCTCGCGAGCGGAATTGAGACAGAGCGCCGAAAACGGCATTCGCCAAGCGTTCAGCCGCAAGCGGCGTAGATGGCTGGCAATTGACGCCAGTAGTCCTTGTAGTCCATGCCGCAACCGAACACGTAGCGATCTGGAACCTCCAGCCCGACGAAATCCACGACCAGGCCCGGAACCTTGCGTTGGTGCCGTTTGCTCACCAACACCGCGCTATAGAGCGCCACCGCTCCCCGTTGGCGCACCTCGTCCAGAATCGCCTTGAGCGTGTCACCCTCGTCGAAAATATCGTCCACCACCAGAACCGCCTGCCCGGCCACCGCCGGTCGCGGAGGGACGATCCAGTCGATTTCGCCGCCGCGCGTCCCGCTGCGATAGCGGGTGGCGTGGAGGTAGCCGACCCGCAGCGGAAACCGCAACCGGGACAGCAAACCGGCGGCGGTCACGAACGCGCCGTTCATCACCATCAGCACCAACGGATCGCGACCTTCCAGCCGGGCGGTCACGGCGACGGCCAAGCGATCCAGGGCAACCTCGATCTGCTCCGGCGTACAAAGCAACTCGGCCTCGCGCAATACGGCGAGCGCCTGTTGGGCGGTGATGCTGGACATTGCGGACTCCTAAAATCAGGACGGGTTGGATCGGTGAACCGGGTTTGCCGCGTTCAGATATCCATCTCCAGCAGAGGGAATGCATCGTAATCATGCACCAGTCGCACCGCCCGTTGCCAGACCGAGTTGTGGCGCAGTCGCTCCACGGTGGGACGGCCACGCCCGTGCAGGCGAATCAGCCGAACCTGGGTCACCGGATCGGGGGTATAACGCAAGTGGTCGAGAATGGCGATGGCGGCGTGGCGGTCGTTGCAAGCCAGCACCATGTCGCAACCGGCCGCCAGCGCCGCCAAGGCCCGTTCCGGCGGCGAGCCGGCGGCGCGCGCGCCCGCCATGTCCAAGTCGTCGCTGAAGATCACGCCCTGGAATTCCAGCCGCTGGCGCAGGATACCCTTGAGCCAGCGCGCCGAGAACCCGGCCGGGTGCTCGTCCACCGCTGGATACACCACATGCGCCGGCATGAGGGCCGCCAACCCGTAGTGGATCATCCGCTCGAAGGCCAGCAGATCGGCCGCTTCCAGCGCGGCGAGCGGGCGCGGGTCCACCGGCAGTTCCAGATGCGAGTCGGCGGCGATGCCGCCATGGCCGGGAAAGTGCTTGCCCACCGCCTCCATGCCGGCCTTCTGCATCCCGCTGGCGTAGGCATGGGCCAGATCGGCCACGCTTTCGGGATCGTGGTGAAATGCCCGGTCGCCGATGATCCCGCTCACGCCGTGATCCAAGTCCAGCACCGGGGCGAAGCTGAGATCCACCCCCACCGCCCGCAGTTCGGCGGCCATCAGCCAGCCGGTGACCCGAGCCAGTTGCTTGGCGCGCATCCGGTCCTGGTCGTACATCTCGCCCAACCGGCGCACCGCCGGCAGGCGGGTAAACCCGTCGCGGAATCGCTGGACCCGACCACCCTCGTGATCCACCGCCACCAGCAAGCGCGGCTGGCGCAAGGCGTGAATCACCGTGGTCAGCGCCGCGACTTGCGCCGGCGACTGGTAGTTGCGGGTGAACAGGATCACCCCGCCCACCAGCGGATGGCGCAGAAGTTCCTGTTCCTGCGCGGTCAGCTCCACCCCTTCCAGCCCCAGCATCACCGGTCCCAACGCCATCGTTCGCGCCTCGCCTCGGCCTATTCGCCGCGAAATAGTCTTATGATAACGATTCACGTCCCATTCGCCAGCCCACATGCCCGCGCCTTCCTCGTCATCCACCACACCGTCCTCACCGATCCCTTCCGCGCCACGATGGTACGGCGGGTGGTCGCGACAGTTTTATTGGGGGCTGGCGCTCGCGGCGGTCATCGGCGCCGCAGCCGTGACCGCCCTCGATCCCTTCTCCTACCACGAAACCCTACTCGACCACTGGTTCGGCCCGGTGCAGCAGGAAATGGACGGATTTGAGGTGATGCTGCGCCATGCGGTCTGGCTCCTGATCCCGCTGGGCGCGGTCACGGTCGCCGCGTTGTCGTGGTCCTGGCTGTTGCAACGGCAGGTGGCGCAACGCACCCAGCAATTACAGCGGGAACTGAACGAGCGCCAGCAGATGGAAATGGCGTTGCGCGAAAGCGAAGCGCGCTTTCGCGACGTGACCGAGGCCGCCAGCGACTGGATCTGGGAGATGGACGAGAATCTTCGCTTCACCTGTCTCTCGGAACGCTTCTACGACCTGACCGGCATCCCCTCGCAATACGTACTCGGCCTCACTCGTTGGGAACTGGCCGCGATGGATTCGGCCGCCGATCCAGAAAAATGGCGCCGGCATCGGGAAATCCTGGAAAATCACTTGCCGTTTCGTGATTTTGTCTACCAAACCCGGCTGAGCGGCAGCCACAACGAAGGCCGCTATCTGAAAGTCAGCGGCAAACCGATTCACGATAGCCAGGGCCGGTTTCTGGGCTATCGCGGCACCGGCACCGATATCACCGAACAAATCAGGGCGGAAACGGCGCTCCAGGAAAGTGAATTACGGCTGCGGCGCATCATCGACTTGGTGCCGCACATGATCTTCGCCAAAGACCGCCACGGCCGCTTCCTTCTGGCCAACCGCGCCACCGCCAGGGCCCTTGGCGCGACCGTTGACGATCTGATCCAGCATTCCCATTCCATCGTTCACAACGTGGCCGAGGAAACCGAACGGATGCTGGCCGACGACCGGGAAGTGATCGACAGCGGAACCCCCAAGTTCATCGCCGAGGAAACCTTCACCGACCACGCCGGCCAGGTTCGAACCCTACAGACCATCAAAATCCCCCTCACCGAACCGGGCCTGAACGAAACCGCCGTCCTGGGCGTGGCCATCGACATCACCGAACAGAAGCGCGCCAAGGAAGAAGTGGCGCGGATGCGGCTTTATCTCAAGAACATCATCGATTCGATGCCCTCGGTGCTGATCGGCGTGGATCCCTGGGGCTATATCACGGTGTTGAACCAGCCGGCCGAACAGACCGGCGGCATGTCGTGGGAGGCGGCGCAGGGCCGGTTCTTCGGCGACGTATTCCCGCAACTGGAAGGCCAATTCGAGCAGGTGCGCCAAGCGATCCGCCTCGGCCGGCCGATCAAAACCCCGCGGATGACGTTGGACGTGCAGGGCGAACTGCATTATGCCGATGTCATGGTCTATCCTTTGATGGCGGACAACGCCAGCGGCGCGGTGATCCGGATGGACGACGTCACCGCCCGGGTCCGGATCGAATCGATGATGGTGCAAACCGAAAAAATGCTTTCGGTCGGCGGGTTGGCGGCAGGCATGGCCCACGAAATCAACAACCCGCTGGGCGCCATCCTGCAGGGCAGCCAGAACATTCTGCGCCGCGTGGCTCCGGACATGCCACAGAACCGGGCGGCGGCCGACGCCATCGGCATCGACCTGGACCGAATCCATCGCTATCTGGAACAGCGCCAGATCCTGCGTTTCCTCGAAGGCATCCGCGAGGCGGGCACCCGCGCGGCCAAGATCGTCGCCGACATGCTGTCCTTCAGCCGGCGCAGCGAATCGCGCTTCGCGTTGGTGAACCTGGAAGAGATGCTGGAAACCGTACTGCGGCTGGCCGCCAGCGACTACGATTTGAAGAAGAAGTACGATTTCAAGCGGATTGTCATCGAACGCGATTACGACCCCGCCCTGCGCTTGATGCATTGCGACAAGACGGAAATCGAGCAGGTGATCCTGAACCTGCTCAAGAACGCCGCCCAGGCCATGGCCGAGGAAGGCACGCCGGCACCGGTCATCACCCTGCGCACCCGCTGCGAGGCGGAGCATGCCTTGATCGAAGTGGTTGACAACGGTCCCGGCATGGATGAAAAAACGCTCAAGCGCATCTTCGAACCCTTCTTCACCACCAAGGACGTGGGCGCTGGCACCGGTCTGGGCCTGTCGGTGTCCTACTTCATCATCACCGAGCAACATAACGGCCGGCTGTCGGTGATGTCCAAGCCGGGGCAAGGCGCGCGCTTCAGCATCCGCCTGCCCCTGAGCCGGGAGGCGTTGCCATGACCGACTGGATTTTAATCGTCGACGACGAGGCCATGATTCGAGAAAACCTGAGAGCCTATTTGGAGGACGAAGGTTGGCGCGTGGCGGCGTTCGAGTCCGTCGCCCCGGCGCTGGGCTGGTTGCGCAATGGCGATCCCTGCCGGGTCTGCATCATGGACATGCGCCTGCCGGACATGGACGGCAACAGCGCCATTCGCGCCTTGCATCAGACCTACCCGGACCTGGAATTCCTGATCCACACCGGTTCCTCCAGTTACAGCCTGCCCGAGGACCTGCGCGCTATGGGCCTCGACGACAGCCGGGTCTATCACAAACCGCTGGCCGATATGGCGCCGCTGGCGGCGGCGGCGCGGCGGCTCGCGGCGCGCGGGGACTTGCCATGAACGCCCAGCCCGCTCGCATTCTAACCATCGACGACGAAGATCTGGTCCGGGAGGTTCTCACCGCCTATCTGGAGGACAGCGGTTTCGAGGTCATCCAGGCTGGCGACGGTCGGACCGGCATTGAGCTGATCGGCCGCGAGCAACCCGATCTGGTGCTGTGCGACCTGCGGATGCCCGGCATGGACGGCTTGCAGGTGCTCGCCACTGTCACCCGCGACTTTCCCGAATTGCCGATCCTGGTGGTCTCCGGCATGGGCGGTATGAGCGACGCCATTCAAGCCCTCAAGCTCGGCGCCTGGGATTACGTCACCAAGCCGATCGAGGACATGGCGGTGCTGGAGCACGCCATCAATCATGCCCTGGAGCGCGCCCGCCTGCGGCGGGAAAACCGCGAGCATCGCGAGCATCTGGAAGTCGTCAACGAACAGTTGCGGCAAACCTTGCGACGCTTGCAGGAAGACGAGTCGGCGGCGCGGCGCATCCAGTTTCAGTTGCTGCCGGAAAACGACAAACAGTACCGCAATTACCGTTTCAGCCGCCACTTGCTGACCTCGCAGTATCTGAGCGGCGATTTCGTGGATTATTTCGCCATCGACGGCGAACATCTCGGTTTTTACATCGCCGACGTGTCCGGTCACGGCGTCTCGTCGGCTTTCGTCACGGTGATGCTGAAAAGCTACATGGGTCGTTACCGGGAGTTGCACCGGCAGAACCGCGACAAGGGCATCCTGAACCCGGCCGAGACCCTCGGCCGGCTGAACCGGGAAATCTTCGGCTGTCACATGGATAAGTACCTGACCATGTTCTACGGCGTGATCCACTGGTCGAATAACCGGTTGCGCTACAGCAGCGGCGGCCAGTTCCCGTTCCCGATCCTGTTCGACGGCGAGCAAGCTGGTTATATCGGCAAGAAAAGCCTGCCGATCGGGCTGTTCGACTTCGCCAGCTACCAGACCGAATACCTGGATTTGCCGCCTCGGTTCGTTCTGGCGCTGATTTCCGATGGCATTCTCGAAACCCTGCCGCAAGCCAGCCTGCGCGACAAACAGACCTTTCTGCTGGACCTGATCCGCGACACCGACCTTAATATCGAGAATCTGATTCAGGCGCTGGATCTGGATCGCGCGGGACCGTTGCCGGACGACGTCACCTTGTTGTTAATCAAGAGGGCGGAGTGAATGGAGTCGGGAGCAGCGTTTTACGTCAAGCAGGGCAATACCTACGTCCTCAAGCTAAGCGGCGACGTGCGCTATACCATGGGCTGCGCGCTGGGAGATTTTCTGAACGGACTGTTCGCCCGAGCCGATTACGACGATATCGTTGTGGATCTGACTGACGCCCATTCCATCGACAGCACCAGCCTGGGTCTTTTAGCCCGAATTGCCAACTTCAGCCGCCAGCACTTCGCCCGCAAGACCACCCTGTTGTCCACCAACCCCGACGTCAACCAGATCCTCGACAACCTGGGGTTTTACGAGATTTTCAACATTCGCGACACCGGCGAAACCATCTCGGCGACGCTGCGGCAACTGGCGATTCCCGACCCCTGCGACAAGGATACGTTGACCCGGATCGTTTACGAAGCCCACCGCACGTTGAGCGAACTCAACCCCGGCAACCAGGAAACGTTCAAGGGCGTCCTCGACAGCCTGCGACCCAAAACAAGCGGAACCTCCTGAACGCGCCCGGCGGCGACCTCAACCGGCGATCAACACCCGATCGCCGGCTTCCACCCGGTCGAACAGTTCCAGCAAATCCTGGTTTCGCAGGCGGATGCAACCGTGCGAGAGCGGTATTCCCATCGGCGCCTCGTCCGGGCAACCGTGCAGGTAAATGAACCGGCGCAGGGTGTCGCGATCACCGCCCCGATTGAATCCCGCCTCCAGGCCGGTCAGCCATAAAATCCGGGTCAGGATCCAATCCCGTTCCGGGTGACCGGCCGCCAGTTTCGAACTGTAAATTTCGCCGGTCGGCCGCCGCCCGACGAACACGGTGTTGAGCGGCAGGCCCGCGCCGATCTTGACGCGGATGCGATGCCAACCGCGCGGCGTGCAACCGCTGCCGCGCCGTTCGCCGGGACCGTTGCGGGCGGTGGACACCGGGTAGCTCGCCGCCACCGCGGCACCTTCAAGCAATTCCAACCGCTGGTCGGGAACGTGGATGCGAATCAGTCGCTCGCGCATGACCAAGCGTTGTAGGGATGTCGCGCCAGTTGCGAGTTGTAGTAGCGGATGTCGTGCGAGACGTCCTCGCCCGCCCAGTCGGGACGGGCGAACGGTTCGTCGGGACGGCTCAGTTCCACCTCCGCCACGATCAGCCCGGCGTTGGCGCCAGCAAACTCATCGATTTCCCAAAGATGGTCGCCGCAATGAACAAAATGGCGGGTCTTCTCCAGCAGCGGTTGCTCGCACAGGGTATCGAGGATTTCCTCGGCCTCGGCCAGCGGGATGGAATATTCGTATTCGCTGCGCTGGATGCCGAGCGTTCCGCTCTTGATGTTGAGGAAGCCCCGACCGCCGGCTGCCCGCACTCGCACCGAGCAGCGGGCGTCGCTGGCGAGGTAGCCCTGCCGCATCCGCACCGAGCGCTCGACTTGTTGGCGCCAGCGGTCGTCGCGGATAAGAAATTTGCGTTCGATTTCAGTGGCCATGTCGCCATCCCGTTGCTTGGCTGGAATTTAACCCGCATGGTAGGACAAGCTGCGGGCTTTGTGTATGCTTGCCGCATTCGCGCCACCAGGGATAAATCCACATGAGCGATGCCGATCCCGACTCGTTGCCGCTGCTCGACGACGAAGCCATTACCGAGTTGCGCGACATCATGGAAGACGAGTTTGCCGAACTGCTGAATGCTTTCCTGAACGACCTACCGGCTCAGATCGCGCGCTTGCAAACCGTCGCCACCCAAGGCGACGCCGACGAACTTTATCAGATCGCCCACAAGCTCAAATCGAGTTGCGGCAGCATCGGCGCGCCGCGTCTGACCGAACTGATCCGGCGCCTGGAGCAGGCGGGGCGGCAAAAGGTCCTGGACGGCGCCACGCCCCTGCTGCGGCAGGTCGAAACGGTCGCCGGCGAAACGATCGCTGGTCTGCGCGCTCGTTTGGACTGAGCCGCCATGGGTTGCCGGAACGGGTAGCCAATGCCGGATCGAGGCAACGGGTGTCAATTTTGTTTCGCCCCCGGGCGGCGCGGTTGCGGCTGGGCTGGTCACCGCGCGTCCGAAAAGCCCTGCTGCCGCCACGCTTCGTAGACCGCGACCGCGACCGCGTTGGCCAGGTTGAGACTGCGGCCGGGGGTCAGCATCGGAATCCGCAGCCACCGTTCCGGGGGAATGTCGGCCAGCACCCGCGCCGGCAGGCCGCGCGTTTCCGGGCCGAACAGCAGCGCGTCATCGGGCTGATAGGTCACCGCGTGGTAGCAACGCGCGCCCTTGGTGGTAAAGGCGAACAGCCGCGCCGGTCTCACCTCGGCGAGAAAGGCCGCCAGATCGCAATGTAGCCGCACCGTGGCCCACTCGTGATAATCCAGCCCGGCCCGGCGCAGTTGCCGGTCATCGAACTGAAAACCGAGTGGCCGGATCAGATGCAACCGCGCCCCGGTGTTGGCGCACAGCCGGACGATATTGCCGGTGTTGGGCGGAATTTCCGGCTCGTACAAAATCACGTCGAACATGGCCCGCCGCGTCCGGTCCCCTACTCCATCCGCAATTCCTTGATCTTCCGGGTCAGGGTGTTGCGCCCCCAGCCCAGCAACCGGGCGGCGTCTTGCCGATGGCCGCCGGTTTGCTCCAGCGCCGCCCGAATCAGCACCCGCTCGAAACTGGGCAGGGCGGTTTCCAGCAAGTTCTGCTCGCCGCGCGCCAACCGCTGACCCGCCCACGTTCGCAGCGTCGCTTCCCAATCGGGACCGCCGCCGGACGCGGCCGGACTTCGCTCCCGCAATTCGCCCGGCAAGTCCTCCAGATGGATTTCCCGCCCCGAGGCCATCACCGTCAGCCAGCGGCACAGGTTTTCCAACTGCCGAACATTGCCTGGCCAGTCGAGACCGCCGAGATAGCTCTCGGTTTCCGGGCGCAGGATTTTCGGTTCGACTCCCAGCTCCCGCGCCGCCTGACCCAGGAAATGCCGGGTCAACAGCGAAATATCTTCGCGCCGCTTGTTGAGCGATGGAAGTTGAATCCGGATCACGTTCAAACGATGGTAGAGATCTTCGCGGAACAGCCCGTCGCGGACCCGTTGCTCCAGATTCTGATGGGTCGCGGCGATCACCCGCACGTCCACCCGGGTCGGCGTGTGGCCACCCACCCGGTAAAACTCGCCCTCGGCCAGCACCCGCAACAGCCGGGTCTGCAACTCCGCCGGCATGTCGCCGATTTCGTCCAAAAATAGCGTCCCGCCGTTGGCCTGCTCGAACCGTCCCTGCCGGGTCGCCTGCGCCCCGGTGAACGCGCCGCGCTCGTGGCCGAACAGTTCCGATTCCAATAAATCGCGAGGGATGGCCGCGGTATTGATGGCTATGAACGGCCGGTCGGCGCGCGGGCTGTGCCGGTGCAGGGCGCGGGCCACCAGTTCCTTGCCCGTGCCGGATTCGCCGTTGATCAGCACCGTAATGTTGGAGCGCGACAGCCGACCGATGGCGCGAAACACCTCCTGCATCGCCGGCGCCTCGCCGATGATCTCGGGCAACGGCTCGACCGGTTCCGCTGGCTCGGTTCGCTGGCGGTGAGTCTGACAGGCGCGGCGGACCAGAGCCACCGCCTCGTCCACGTCGAACGGTTTGGGCAGGTATTCGAACGCGCCGCCCTGATAGGCGGAAACCGCGCTGTCGAGATCGGAGTAGACGGTCATGATGATCACCGGCAATTCCGGCGCCCGTTCGCGCAACCGGGACAACAGTTCCAGACCGCTCATGCCCGGCATGCGGATATCGGCGACCACGGCGTCCGGCGTTCCCTGGCGGAGCGCATCGAGCACCCCCGCCGCGCTGTCGAAGGTCGTGACCGTCATGCTATCGCGTTGCAGGGCTTTTTCCAGCACCCAACGGATGGCGTGGTCATCGTCGATCACCCAAATATGTTCTTTTCTGCTCATCCGGTCGTTCCCAAGGGCAGTAACAGCGTAAAAACAGTCTCGCCAGGCCGGCTGGCGCATTCGATCAGGCCACCATGCTGGGCGATGATGTTCTGAGCGATGGACAGGCCCAGCCCGGTGCCATCGGGCCGACCGCTGATCATTGGATAGAAGATCTGTTCCTGCTGCGCGGGCGGAATGCCGGGACCGTCATCCACGATGTCCAGTCGCGCCACCAGCTTATGGCGCTTCGCGCCGATGGTGTACTGGCGCTGCACCCGGGTCCGCAGGGCGATGACGCCCCGCCCGCGTTCGCCCAGGGCCTGCGCGGCGTTGCGCACCACGTTGAGCACGGCCTGGATCAACCGGTCGGCATCGCCCCACAGCGGCGGAATGCTGGGATCGTAGTCGCGCTCGATGCGGACGCCGGGGCAAGCCTCGGCCTCCACCAGCCCGCAAACTCGCTCCAGGATTTCGTGGATGCTCACCTCGTCGTAGGCGCGGGGTTGATTCGGCCCCAGCATCCGGTCCACCAGATTGCGCAGCCGGTCGGCCTCGCCGATGATGATGCCGGTGTATTCGCGCAGCGCCGGGTCCGGCAGTTCCCGCTCCAGCAGTTGCGCCGCCCCGCGCAGGCCACCCAGCGGATTCTTGATTTCGTGCGCCAGATTGCGCACCAGCGCCCGGGTGGTGTGATGCTGGGCCAGAATGTGCTCCTCGCGGCTGATCCGCAGTCGCCAATCCACTTGGCGCAGTTCCAGCAACAGCTCGGTGGGCGGATCGCGCTCCAGGAGGGGCGCGGCGGTGCAGTCCACGGTCACGACCCGCTCCAGGGGAAAGGTCAGTTGCAGTTCCCGCTCGATATAGGGATGACCGCTCTCCAGACAGTGCCGCAGTCCGGCGATGAACGGCTCGGCGCCGACGATCAGTTCCGGCAGCGCCAGTTTGTGGGCCTTGCGAAAACTCAGTTCGAACAGCGTTTCCGCCGCCGGATTCATAAACAGCAACCGCAAGCGCCGGTCCAGCACCAGTACGGCGATGCTCAGGCTTTCCACCACCCGGCGTTGGTAATTTCTCAGCACGGTCGCCTCGTTCTCCGCTTGTCACCCACGATACGGCAAAAACCAAGCCAATCCAGCGAACCGCCCCCATGATGATGCGCTATCGGCGCATCGCGCCGAGCCAGGCACGGTCGGCATGGGCCCGCATCGTTCGCATTATGCACCATAATAGTGCAACGCATCTCCCAACAAAAACGCCCCCTAAACGGGGGCGTCGTTGCGATCAGGCACGAGCGACGCGTGGTTCGGGGCCGCGTCGCAACCCTTACAGACTGTAATACAGATCGAACTCGACCGGGTGCGTGGTCATGCGCAGCCGGGTTACTTCTTCGTTCTTCAGCGCGATGTAGGCGTCGATCAGATCGTTGGTGAACACGCCGCCCCTGGTGAGAAACTCGCGGTCGGCGTCCAACTCGGCCAGCGCCTCGTCGAAGTAGAAACAGACCTTGGGAATCTGCTTCTCCTCTTCCGCCGGCAGATCGTAAAGATCCTTGTCCATGGGATCGCCAGGGTGGATCTTGTTCTGAATACCGTCCAGGCCCGCCATCATCATCGCGGCGAACGCCAGATACGGATTGGCGGTCGAATCGGGGAAACGCACCTCGATGCGGCGGCCCTTCGGGCTGCTGACATACGGGATGCGGATCGACGCCGAACGGTTGCGGGCCGAGTAGGCCAGCATCACCGGCGCTTCGAAGTGGGGCACCAGTCGCTTGTAACTGTTGGTCGAAGCGTTGGTGAAGGCGTTCAGGGCCTTAGCGTGCTTGATGATGCCGCCGATGTAGTACAGCGCGATTTCGGACAGGCCCGCATACTGGTCGCCGGCGAACAGGTTGACCCCATCCTTGGCCAGCGACTGGTGGACGTGCATCCCGCTGCCGTTGTCGCCGACCAGCGGCTTGGGCATGAAGGTGGCCGTCTTGCCGTAGCTCTGGGCGACGTTCTGGACCACGTACTTCAGTACCTGCACCTCGTCGGCCTTGCGCACCAGGGTATCGAAGCCGACGCCGATTTCGCACTGGCCGGCGGTGGCGACTTCGTGGTGATGGACTTCCACCCTCAAACCCGCCTGCTCCAGGGCCAGGCACATGGCCGAGCGGATGTCGTGCAGCGAATCCACCGGCGGCACCGGGAAATAACCGCCCTTGACGCCGGGCCGGTGGCCGAAGTTGCCGCCCTCGTAGGCGCGCTCCGAGTTCCAGCCGGCCTCGGAGGAGTCGATCTTGTAGAAGCAACCGCTGATGTCGGCGCCCCAGCGAATATCGTCGAAGATAAAGAATTCGTTTTCCGGGCCGAAGTAGGCGGTGTCGGCGACGCCGGTGGATTTCAGATACGCCTCGGCGCGGCGGGCCAGCGAACGCGGGTCGCGTTCGTAACCCTGCATGGTGTTGGGTTCGATCACGTCGCAGGTCAGGATCAGGGTCGGCTCTTCGAAGAAGGGATCGACAAAGGCGGTCACCGGATCGGGCATCAGAATCATGTCCGACTCCTGGATGCCCTTCCAGCCGGCGATGGACGAGCCGTCGAACATTTTGCCGTCCTCGAACACATCCTCGTCCACGGCGCTGACGGGCACGGTGACGTGCTGCTCCTTGCCGCGGGTATCGGTAAAGCGATAGTCCACGAACTTGATGCCCTTTTCCTCGATCAGCTTCATCACATCGGCAGCATTCATTGTCATTGATTCCTCGGGTTTGAAAAGACTCGGTCGTGATTGAGAACGTCGGTGATGGGGTTGCCTCGTTCCATGGTCCGCCGCGATTTAGCAGGAACCATGCCACGGGAATTTTTTCCAGCCATGACCGTCCATTGGGCGTGCGCTGAAACGCGCGGGCGGCTCGCGTTGCCCGAACATGGGGCAATCCTGTCAACGATTGCACCATTCAGGGGCGCGACGCAAAGCCATCCAGCAGGTCACTCCAGCCGGGCGAACGGCTTATACTCCCATCGTCACCCAACCACCAGCGGAGAACGGCATGAAATTTGAGTTCGCGGTTCAGAACATCAAGTGCGGCGGCTGCGCCAGCGCGATTCAAACGGGCTTGCGCCAAGACGCCCGGGTTTTGAAGGTGGCGGTGGATGTGCCTACCGGCCGGGTAACGGTGGAAACCGAAGGGGATCGCCGGGCGGAACTGAGCGCAGCGCTGAAAGCGCTGGGCTATCCCGAACGGACATGAGCGGAACACGTCCGCGGGGGTTGACGGGCAAAGGCGGAGCCGGGCAAGCCTCGGCCCCGCCGCCCCCGCAAGCGGCTTAGAAGCGGGTGCCGATGTTGAGGCCGACGACCCAGGGATCGATGGTGACAGTGCCGACACCGACCCCGTCCAGCTTGAGCTTGGTGTCGATGTCCATATACATGACGGTGGCGTTCAGGAACCAGTTAGGCGCCATGTCGATATCGACGCCCATCTCGCCGGCCAGACCCCAGGACGAATCCAGGCTCACGTCGGTGCCGGACAGAGCGCCGGTTCCATCCTCATTGAAAAAGAAAGTGTAATTCAGACCGACGCCCACATAGGGGTGGACGGTGCCGGTCGGTATGAAGTGATACTGCAGGAAGAGCGTCGGCGGCAACTGATAGGTCTCGGCGACCTTGCCCGCGCCCGTGAGTTCAACGTCGTGCTTGAACGGCAGGGCCAGGATCAGTTCGACACCGATATTCGGGTTCACCATATAGGTGAAGTTGAAACCCAGACTGTAGCCGCTGTCCACGTCCAGATCGACGCCCGGCGCGAGACTGAGGTTATCGGACTTGGGGAATACACCCCACGCTCCGACCCGTCCAATCCAGTTGCCCGCTTCATAAGCCTGAGCGGTTCCCGCCAGCAAACCAGCGGCCAGAGCGGCGGCCAGGGTAGTTTTCGCGATTTTCGTGGACATCGTCAGATTCCTCGGTCATTTCTCTCGTGGGTTAAAAAATCGAAAGCGGTATTCACGCACAACTATTGTGTACTATCCACAACAAGATAGTCAAAAACAACGTGATGTATCAATAATGTCATTAGGGGGCGTTAGTCCTCTTCCAACGGCGGCAACACCTGAACGACCTCCTCGAAGGTGGTCAGTCCGGCGGCGATCTGCAAGGCGGCGCTCACCCGCAACAGACGCATGCCCTGCCCGCACGCGCGGCGGCGAAGTTCGTCCGAATCCATGTTGGGCCGAAGCAGCCGGCGCAGTTCCGGCGTCACGGTCAACAGTTCATACAGGCCGACGCGGCCGAGATAGCCGGTGTTGCGGCACTCCGGACAACCGCGCGGCGCCCGGACGGTCGCCGGTTTCGGCAACGGCCAGGGTCGAATCAACGCTTCCCACAAGGTCGGTTCCAATTCCCCCTCGCCCTTGCAGTGCGGGCACAGGGTGCGCACCAGCCGTTGCGCCATCACTCCGATGAGGACGTTTTGAATCAGGTAGTGGGGCACGCCGAGATCGAGCAGCCGGGTCACCGCCGAGGCGGCGTCGTTGGTGTGCAAGGTGGAAAGCACCAAATGTCCAGTCAGCGCCGCCTGCACCGCCATCTGCGCGGCCTCCAGATCGCGAATCTCGCCGACCATGATGATGTCGGGGTCCTGTCGCAGCAAGGTGCGGATGCCCTGGGCGAAGGTCAGATCAATCGCGGGCTGGATCTGCATCTGATTGAGTTCCGGCGCCACCATTTCGATGGGGTCCTCGACCGTGCAGACGTTGACCTCGGGATTCGCCAGATGCTTGAGCGTGGTGTACAGCGTGGTGGTCTTGCCGGAACCGGTTGGACCGGTGACCAGCACGATGCCGTGCGGCCGGGCGATCATCGCCCGCCAGGCTGCTTCCTCGGCTGGCGCGAAGCCCAGTTGGCCGAAATTCTTGGTGACCGTGTCCGGGTCGAAAATGCGCAGCACGCACTTTTCGCCGAAGGCGGTGGGCATGGTGGACAGCCGCATTTCGATTTCCCGGCCGGCCGGGGTGCGGATCTTGATCCGACCATCCTGTGGCCGGCGCTTCTCGGCCACGTCCATCCGCCCCAGGATCTTGATGCGGCTGGTGACCGCGTTCATCACCGCCGGCGGCAACTGATAAATCGCGCGCAAGACGCCATCGATGCGAAAACGGATGTTGCCCTGCTCGCGGCGCGGTTCCAGATGGATGTCGCTGGCGCGCTGGGAAAAGGCGTATTGCAGCAGCCAGTCCACGATCTGCACGATCGGCCGTTCGTCGGCGCTCAGTTCGCCACGCCGGCCCAGTTCCAACAACTGTTCGAAGTTGAGGATGCCCGAGGCCGGCTCCAACGCGCCGCGCAGCGCGCCGCGCACCGAGCGCGACACGCCGTAAAACTCCAACTGATAGCGGTTGATGTCCAGCGGACTGGCGATGACCCGTTCGATGTCCTTGCGCAGGGTTTGCCGCAACACCTCGCGCCACTCGGTAAGATAAGGCTCGGTGGTGGCGAACACCACCCGATGTTCGTCCGTCGCAACGGGCAGAATGTGGTAGCGGGCGGCGTATTCGTAGGAGACGAACGGCAACAACCGCTCGACCGCAGCAATGTCGAGCTTGAGCGGATCGATACGCAGGTACGGCAATCCCACCTTGCCGGCCAGCCATTCGGTCAGCGGTTCCAGACTCAACGCCAGATGCGGCGGTTGCATCTGGCGCAACTGCTTGTTGGCGATCACCACCAGGGGATGCAATTCGCCGCGTTCCGCCCGGGCCTCCGCGCCGACCCGTTCGAGATCGGCCTTGGCCACCAAGCCGTCGGCGGCCAGTTCATCCAACACCTCCTTCAAGGTCAGGCGGTGTTCGGGCAGGCGCGGCCGCTGGGACGGCTGGGACGGCGCAGAACGGGGTTCGGCGCTGGGCGGGTCGAGGGGCGCCGCCGGCATGACGCGCGCGGGTTGGTTCACAAAACCTCCAGTTTGGCGTAGGCCACCACCAGCCACTTGGCGCCGCCAGCCGTCGGGAAATTTACCTTGGCCCGGGCGTGGTAGCCCGCGCCTTCGACCTCCAGCACCACGCCCTCGCCGAACTGGGGATGGCGCACCCGCTGTCGGGGTTGCAGGCCCACGGGTGCGCCGGGCGCGGCAGCGACCGGCGGAGCCGGGAGCGGGGTTTTGCCCCGTCGTTTCGGTTGGGCGCGCACGTCGTGGGTCAGTTCGGCGGGGATTTCGCGGACGAAGCGCGAGGGTGACGGATAGTTTTCCCGGCCGTACCAGTTGCGCCGCTCGGCGTGGCACAGATACAACTGTCGTTGGGCGCGGGTGACGCCGACGTAGGCCAGCCGCCGTTCTTCCTCCAACTGGCGCGCTTCCGCCGTCGAACGGCTGTGCGGGAACAGCCCCTCCTCCAGCCCCACCAGGAACACCAGCGGAAATTCCAACCCCTTGGCCATGTGCAGGGTCATCAACTGCACGCTGTCCTCGCCGGCAGCGCCCTGCCCCTGACCGGATTCCAGCGCGGCGTGAGCGAGAAAGGCGTTCAGCCAGTCCGGTTCGTCCGGGTCCACGCCGACCACCACCGGATCGGCGTGGGTGATGAAATCGCCGCTGGCGTTGACCAGTTCCTCCAGGTTTTCCACCCGCATCTCGCCCTTGTCATCCCTGGCCTGCTCGTACATCGCCCGCAGGCCGCTGCGGGTGATGACCTGCTCCACCCGTTCCGGCAGCGGTTGACCGTGGCTGTCGCGGTCCAGCGCCTCGATCAGGTTCAGGAAGCCACGCACCGCGTTGGCGGCCCGGCCGCTCAGTCCGCCGCTCGCCAACAGGCCCAGCGCGGCCTGCCACAGCGAACCACCTCGACTGCGCGCCGCTTCGCGCAGCAGGTCCACGGTGCGCTCGCCGATAGCCCGAGGCGGGGTGTTGACCACTCGCTCGAACGACGGATCGTCGTCGCGATGGGCGACCAGCCGCAGATAGGCCAGAGCATCCTTGATTTCGGCCCGCTCGAAGAAGCGCAGGCCGCCGTAAATCCGGTAGGGCAACGCCGCCGCGATCAGGGTTTCCTCGAACACCCGCGACTGGGCGTTGGAGCGGTAGAGAATCGCGGCGTCGCGGCGTTGGCCCCCCTGCTCCACCCACTGGCGGACGCGTTCGACCACGAACCGCGCCTCGTCCACTTCGTTGAAGGCGTCGTAAATCTGGATCGGCTCGCCGTCGCCATCGGCGGTCCACAGATTCTTGCCCAGCCGGCCGGCGTTGTGGGCGATGAGCGCATTCGCGGCCTTGAGGATGTTGTGAGTGGAGCGGTAGTTCTGCTCCAGGCGGATGGTTTGCGCGCCGGGGAAATCGTCGGCGAAGCGTTGGAGGTTTTCGACCTTGGAGCCCCGCCAGCCGTACACGCACTGGTCGTCGTCGCCGACGATGAACACGTCGCCCCGGCCGCCGCTCAGTAGCCGCACCCATTGGTACTGGATGGTGTTGGTGTCCTGGAATTCGTCCACCAACACATGCTGGAACCGCTCGCGGTAATGGGCCTGCAGGTCCGGGTGGTCGCGCCACAGTTCGTAGGCGCGCAGCAGCAGTTCGCCGAAGTCCACCAGCCCGCCGCGCTCGCATTCCTGTTGATAGAGCGTGTAGATCTGCCGATACTGGCGCTGGACCGGCTTGCCGTCGTCGGCCAGATCGGCAGGGCGCTGGATTTCGTCCTTGCAGCGGTTGATGAAGCCGGCAACCTGGGGCGGCGGCCATTTTTTCTCATCCAGATTCAGCCCGCGCAGCACCCTTTTGAGCAACCGGGTTTGATCGTCGCTGTCGAGAATCTGGAAGGCGCGCGGCAGGCGCGCTTCTTGCCAGTGCTGGCGCAACAGGCGGTGGGCGATGCCGTGAAAGGTGCCGATCCACAGCCCGCCGATGGGCTGATCCAGCATCTTTTCCACCCGGCCCCGCATCTCGGCGGCGGCCTTGTTGGTGAAGGTCACCGCCAGGATCGACCAAGGCGAAGCGTTCTCCACCGTCAGCAGCCAAGCGATGCGTCGAGTCAGCACCCGGGTCTTGCCGCTGCCAGCCCCGGCCAACACCCGCAGGGGTCCCAGCGGCGCGGTCACCGCCGCGCGCTGGGCTGCGTTGAGATCGTCGAGAATCCAGGAAACGTCCATGGCCGGCGATTCTAGCAGAATCGCTCGGGGCGGGCGGCGACCGGGAGCGGCGGGCGCTACAATACCGCGCCGCCGCTCGCCCCGGAGATCACCGCATGACCCGCCAGAAGCTCCCCATCGGCATTCAGACCTTCGCCAAGCTGCGCGAGGACGACTGCCTGAACAACATCACGGTGGACGCGCGCTATTCGGCGATTTGCGGCTACACCGAAGCAGATGTCGATACGGTGTTTGCCCGCGAGTTGGCGGGCCTGGACCGTGCGCGCATCCGCGAATGGTACAACGGCTACAACTGGACCGGAGAGGCGGTCTACAACCCCTTCGATCTGCTGCTGTTCAAGAGACGCCAGTGACGGGTCACGGCGTCGGGGCATTGACCCCGAACATCCCCTGTTGCAATGCGGTTCCCCCACGCCGCGACGGGAACAATGCTGCGGTCCAGCGGGTAAATCCAGTATGATGAGCGCCCTTCGATGGCTTGAAATACGAAGGTAGCGTGAATCGTGGCGGAGACAATCGGGTGTTCGAACTGATCAAGGCCGGCGGCTGGCTGATGGCGCCGATTCTGGCCTGCTCGCTGGCGGCGGCGACCATCATCGTCGAACGGTTGCTGGCGCTGCGCCGGGCGCGGGTATTGCCCGCCCAACTGCTGGCGACCCTGGACCGCTGGCTGGAACGCGGCGCGGTCGATGCACGGGAAGTGGAAGCGTTGCCGCTACATTCGCCGCTGGGCCGGATCGTGGCGGCGGGGCTGGCCACTCGTGGCCGTAGCCGGGAGATTTTGCGAGAGCGGGTCGAGGATACCGGCCGTCACGTGGCGCACGAACTGGAACGCTTCCTCAACGCCCTGGGCACCATCGCCGCCATCAGTCCGCTGCTGGGCCTGCTCGGCACGGTGGCGGGCATGATCAAGATTTTTCAGATCGTCTCGACCCAGGGCAACAGCAATTTCAGTCTGCTCTCGGTGGGTATCGCCGAGGCGCTGGTGACCACCGCCGCCGGCCTGACTGTCGCCATTCCCAGCCTGCTGTTCTATCGTTATTTCAATGCGCGGGTGGACGAACTGGTGGTGCGCATGGAGCGGGAAACGCTGCAACTCGTCGATCTGCTGGACGCCGGAGCCAGCGGCAAGGAACCCTCCTCATGAACCTGCGTCCTCATCGCCGCGAGGAACCGGACCTCAACCTGGTGCCGATGATCGACGTGGTGCTGGTGCTGCTGATCTTCTTCATGATCGCCACCAGCCTGCGGCACGAGTCGAAACTGGAAATCCGGCTGCCCGAGTCCGCCAGCCGGCCGCTGCCGAGCAACCTGGCGCAACTGGAGGTGGATATCGACGCCAGCGGCCGCTACGCCCTCAACGGCCAGGCGTTGGCGACCGCCGACGCCCCGGCGCTGAAAGCGGCCTTGCAAGCCGCCGCCCAAGGCCGGGAATTGCCTCTGATTCTCCGCGCCGATGGCCGGACGCCCCACCAAGCGGTGGTGACGGTGCTGGATGTCGCCGGCCAACTCGGTCTCAAACAACTGGCCATCGGCACGGTGAACGCACCGCTCGTCGCGCCCCCGCCTCCGGCCCCCCCCAACGTCTCACCCTCGCCGGATTCCGAGCCATGACCTTTCTGGATCGTTACGGCTATTCGCTCAATGGAGTCGCGGTGCTGCTGTGGCCGTTGAGCCTGCTGTTCGGGCTGGCGGCGCGCGCGCGGCGGCTGTTGTACCAGCATGGCCTACGCCGAAGCGAGGCCGTTCCCGTGCCGCTGATCGTGGTCGGCAACATCACCGTCGGCGGCACCGGCAAAACGCCGCTGGTGGCTCGATTGGTGGAACTGTTGCGGGATGCGGGGTACCAACCGGGGGTGATCAGCCGTGGTTATGGCGGCCAGTCGGCGCAATGGCCGCGGCAGGTCATGGCCGACAGCGATCCGCGCCAGGTCGGCGACGAGCCGGTGCTGCTGGCGCGACGCTGTCGTTGCCCGATCGTGGTAGGCCCGGATCGAGTGGCGGCGGCGCGGACCTTGCTCGATACCTATGGCTGCAACGTGATCCTGAGTGATGACGGCTTGCAACATTACCGCCTGCGCCGCGATCTCGAAATCGCCGTGGTGGATGGCTTCCGCCGGCTCGGCAATGGCGCCTGTCTGCCCGCCGGTCCGCTGCGGGAACCGCCCTCCCGCCTGCGCGCGGTGGATTTCGTGGTCGGCAACGGTGCAGCGCGCGGTGGCGAATACCTCATGTGTCTGCGCGGCGACCGGGCGGTGAATCTGACCGATGGCGGCATCAGCGTCTCGCTGGCCGGCTTCAGTCAGGGCACGGTGCATGCGGTGGCCGGCATCGGCGATCCGGGGCGGTTTTTCGACCAACTACGCCACGCCCGGCTGCGCATTCTGGAGCACCCCTTCCCCGACCATCACGCCTTCCGCCCCGAGGATCTGCATTTCCCCCAGGACCTGCCGGTGCTGATGACCGAGAAGGATGCGGTAAAATGCCAGACCTTCGCACCCGAAGGCTGCTGGTATGTGCCCGTCAGCGCACGGCTGGAGCCGGCCTTCGAGGAAGATCTGCTCAAACGGCTGGCGTCGGTGGCGATGGCCAAGGGCATCCGGCGCGACCCTTCGAGCGCCCGTCAGCGGTCCCGGCGCATCCCGCCGGCGCCGCCTATCGTTAACGAGGTGAAGGACGATGGACAAGAAATTGCTGGATATTCTGGTGTGCCCGGTCAGCAAGGCCCCGCTGATTTACGACAAGGCGCGGCAGGAACTGATCTGCAAGGAAAGCCGGCTGGCCTATCCGATCCGCGACGGCATTCCGGTAATGCTGGAAGCCGAGGCGCGCGTCCTGAGCGATGACGAGGTCGGTTCGAGTGAGTGAGGCCGAACTCCGGTTTCGGGTGGCGATTCCGGCCCGCTACGCCTCGACCCGGTTGCCGGGCAAACCGTTGCGGCGGCTGGTCGGCCGCCCGCTGATCGAGCACGTTTACCGGCGGGCGCGGGCCAGCGGCGCGCTGGAGGTGGTGATCGCCACCGACGACGCGCGCATCCGCGAGGCCGCCGAGGGGTTCGGCGCGACGGTGTGCATGACCGCGCCCGAGCATCCGTCCGGCACCGACCGGCTGGCCGAAGCGGCGGCCCAGCTCGGTTGGGCGGACGACGCCATCGTGGTCAACGTGCAGGGCGACGAGCCGGGCATGCCGCCCGCCTTGATTCGGCAGGTGGCGCTGGGCCTGGCGACGCATCCCGACGCCGGCATCGCCACCGCCTGCGCCCGCATCCACGACCCGACAGAACTGTTCGATCCGAACGCGGTCAAGGTGGTGCGCGACGCCCAGGGCTATGCGCTGTATTTCAGCCGCGCGCCGATTCCCTGGCATCGGGAAGCGTTTCGGGGCGGCGGGGCGGCGCGGTCCGAACTACCGACCGATATTGCTTGGTTCCGCCATATCGGTTTGTACGCCTACCGAGTGGCGGCGTTGCGTCGCTATCCGGAATTGACGCCCGCGCCAGCCGAGCGAGCCGAGTCGCTGGAGCAATTGCGCGCGTTGTGGCACGGCATCCGCATTCATGTCGCCGAGGCGGCCGAGCCACCCCCGCCGGGCGTGGACACCGAAGCCGATCTGGCGCGATTGGCGGCGGAATGGGAACGCTCAGGCCAACAGATCGAAGCCGGCCAGTTCCGGTAGATCGGGATTGAAACGGTCGTGGTGCTCGTCGAGCACGGCGATGGTAAAAGTTTGCGGCGCCCAACCGACGGCGTCGCCGTACTGGTTGGCTTGGATGACCTTGCTGTTGCCGCTGGCGCGCAACACCAGGGCGGGCGGTTCCTCCTCGGCCAGAAGTTCGATGACCTGGCAGGGTGCGCCCTGATAGTTCAGGGAACGGCCCAGCAGGATTTTCAATTTGTCGGGATCGAGTTGCAACATGAGCGGTCGTCCAGGGTGATCGGTTCCAGAATTTTGCAAGCGGTGCGCGCGGCGTTCGCAACATCGCGCCAGCGGGATGAGGCAAGAGCGAAGGCGATGGTCAAGGTTCTTTTTGTCTGCATGGGCAACATCTGTCGTTCCCCGATGGCCGAGGGCGTGTTCCGGCGGTTGCTGGAAAGCGTGAGTCTGGCCGAAAAGGTCTACGTGGATTCGGCCGGCACCCATTCTTACCACATCGGTTCGCCGCCCGATACGCGCAGCCAAGCGACGGCCCTACGCCGGGGGGTGGATTTGCGGAGCATTCGCGCCCGGCAGGTCACCGCAGCCGATTTGGTTGAGTTTGATTATGTACTGGCGATGGATCGGGATAATTTCGACCATCTGCTGGCGCTGGACCAGGACCAAGAGTCGCGGCGCCGCGTTCGACTGTTCCTGGATTTTGCCCCGGATTTGCCCGAGCGGGAAGTGCCCGATCCATACTACGGGGGGTCGGGCGGCTTTGAGCGGGTGATGGATCTGGTCGAGGAAGCGGCGCGGGGCCTGCTGATCGACATCCGGGAGCGTTACCGGATTTGAATGGGGTTGACCGAAAAGCAAAGGGGCTAGAATTCCAGCCCCTTTGCTTTTGTATCGTCAAACTGCTGGTTTGTCCTCGGCGCTGAGTTCCGACGACGGCGGCGGCGGCGCGGTCGATTCCGTCGCAGCGGGCGCGGGTTCGAAGATGACGGTTTCGGTGGTGATGGCCGTAGCGGTTACCGCCTCGGCTTCGATGGCAGCCGGAACCGCAACGGGATCTGCCATTGGCGGCGTGTCGGTGATCGCACCCTCTAGCATGGGGAGGGCGGGCGCTTCGGTTTCGCCGGCATCGGATTGGGACGATGCCTCGGGCATTGCGGCGGGAGCCAGCTCCACCACGAGCACGCTGGCTTCGGCAAGCGCTGGCTCCACGGAAGGCTCGCGGGTTTCGACGGGCGGTCGTGGCGTTTCCCCGTCGCTCTCCGTTGCTTCGGCGACAATGGCTTGCCCGGTACTGGCGACCGCCGCTTCCTCTTGCATTGCTCCGGCGACCGTCGCTTCCTCTAGAAAAGCCGTAGGTTCGGCGGGTGCGACAGGTTCGAGCACCGGGGTTGCGGATTCCTCCACCGGCGATTCGACCACGGATTCGGAGGCCAGCTCGGGCGCGGTGACCGCAGGACGATCCGCCAGCGCGGCGCTTTCCTCAGCGATGGGATATTCCAATGGTGGTGGTGGCGGCGGCGCGAGGGGTTCTTTGGCCGGAGATAACGCGGCGGTCTCGGATTCAGCCCTGGCGGCGGCGATCGCTTCACGGGGCAGGCGCGGACGACCACTGCGAATTCGCCGCTGCGGCGCAGCCGCTATGCTAGCCGATCCCATGGCGGGATTCGGCGGTATCGAGGCAGCCGGCGCCGCAGGTTCCGTGGGTTCCTGGCCTTGATCGCCCAAGTCGGGGCCGTCCTCGCTTTCCTCGCCCGATTCCGGGTTCGCCGAACT
>WBUJ01000185.1 GCA_008933795.1 Candidatus Contendibacter sp.
CAATGGGGGGCAGGGGGGATTTCCCGCCATCCCGACCTTACGCGAATTGGCCAGGCTCGATGTGGAGTTATCGCCCACCGCCGAGGAGCGCGAATCGCTCTCTGTGCTGCGTCCGCTCCTTCAGGACGCCAGCCGCCGCGCCCGCGAGCGGATCGCCGCGCTCGAACTCCTGGCGCTGCAAGCCGGCGAACTGGCCCAAATGGACTACGACTTCCTGTTCGACGAGGCGCGTCATCTGCTGGCGATTGGCTACAACGTCAGCGAGCGGCGGCGGGATGCGAGCTACTACGACCTGCTGGCTTCGGAAGCGCGCCTGGCCAGTTTCGTGGCGATTGCGCAAGGCCAACTGCCGCAGGAAAGCTGGTTTGCCCTGGGACGCCTGCTGGTCATCGCCGGCGGCGAGCCGACACTCCTGTCGTGGAGCGGCTCGATGTTCGAGTACCTCATGCCGCTGCTGGTGATGCCCACCTACGCAAACACGCTGCTCGACCAGACCTATCAGACGGTAGTGGACCGGCAAATCGAGTATGGGAGACAGCGCGGCGTCCCCTGGGGCGTTTCGGAATCTGGCTACAACACGGTCGACGTGCATCTCAACTACCAGTACCGCGCCTTCGGCGTGCCCGGTTTGGGGCTCAAGCGCGGACTGGCCGAGGACCTGGTCATTGCCCCGTATGCTTCCGCGCTCGCCCTGATGGTGGCGCCCGAGGCCGCGTGCCTGAATTTACAGCGCCTCGCCGCCGCCGGGTTGGCCGGAACCTTCGGCTTCTTCGAGGCCATCGACTACACGCCGTCCCGGCTGCCCCGCGGGCAAGCGAGCGCCGTGGTGCGGTCCTTCATGGCCCATCACCAGGGCATGAGTTTCCTGGCGCTGGCCTACCTGCTGCTGGATCGCCCGATGCAGAAGCGCTTCGAGTCGGCGCCGCTATTCCAGGCGACCACCCTGCTGCTTCAGGAGCGCATTCCCACCACCCCGGCGTTCTATTCGCACACGACCCGCGAGATCACCGACATCCGCACCACCGGCGGTCAGGAAGCGCCAATGCGCGTGTTCGACCGCCCCAACACCCTCCAACCCGAGGTGCAGTTGTTGTCGAACGGCCGCTACCAGGTGATGGTCACCCACGCGGGCGGCGGCTACAGTCGCTGGAAAGACCTCGCCGTCACTCGCTGGCGCGAAGACGCCACCTGCGATTCCTGGGGCGCCTTCTGTTACCTCCGCGACGTGGCGAGCGGCGCGTTCTGGTCGACGGCCTATCAGCCGACGCTCCAACCGCCGGACGCCTACGAAGCGATTTTCTCGGAGGGCCGCGCCGAGTTTCGCCGCCGCGACCACGAGATCGAGTCCTATACCGAGATCGTCGTGTCGCCGGAAGATGACATCGAACTGCGCCGGGTGCGCCTCAGCAATCGCGCCCGGACCCGCCGGGTCATCGAGATCACCAGTTACGCGGAAGTCGTGCTCGCCCCGCCCGCCGCGGACGCGCTGCATCCGGCGTTCAGCAACCTCTTCGTGCAGACCGAAATTCTCCACCCGCAACCGGCGATTCTCTGCACCCGCCGGCCGCGCTCCCGGGACGAGCAGTCGCCCTGGCTGTTGCACCTGATGGTGGTGCGCGGGGCGGATTGCGGCGCGGCGTCCTACGAGACGGACCGGATGCGGTTCATCGGCCGCGGCCGCACCGTTGCCGCGCCCCAGGCGCTGCGCGAGGATGCGGTACTTTCGGGCAGCGCGGGTTCGGTGCTGGACCCGATGGTCGCCATCCGCACTCGCATCACCCTCGACCCCGAACAAACCGCGACGGTGGATCTGGTCTCCGGCATCGGCGACACCCGCGCGGCCGCCGTGAGTCTGGTCGCCAAATACCAGGATCAGCGGCTGGCGGATCGCGTCTTCGATCTGGCGTGGACGCACAGCCAAGTGGTGCTGCGGCAGCTCAATGCCAGCCAGGCCGACGCACAACTCTACGGACGGCTGGCCAGCTCGATCCTCTATACCCACGCCGCGCTGCGCGCCGAGGCGAGCATTCTCAGCCAGAACCGGCGCGGGCAATCCGGGCTGTGGAGTCACGCAGTGTCCGGCGATGTGCCGATCGTACTGGTGCAGATTGCCGACCCGGCCAACATCGCACTGGTCCACCAGCTCGTGCAGGCTCACGCCTATTGGCGACTGAAAGGGCTGACCGTGGATCTGGTGATCTGGAACGAAAGTCGCAATGGTTACCGGCAACAACTCCACGACCAAATTCTGGGACTGATTGCCGCGGGCGTCGAAGCGCAGGTAATGGATCGCCCCGGCGGCATCTTCATCCGGCCGGCGGATCAGATCTCGAATGAAGACCGCATTCTGTTCCAAACCGTCGCGCGGGCCATCCTCAGCGACAGCCGGGGCACGCTGGCGGAACAGCTCAACCGGCGCGGCCCGCTGGAAAAGCCCGTTCCGCGCTTCCGGCCGACCCGGGACTCTCGCTCCGAACTTCGGGCCGCCCCCGGGTTGCCGCGTAGCGATCTGATCTTCGACAACGGCCTGGGGGGCTTCACCCCGGATGGGCGCGAGTACGTCATGACGACCGCGCCCGGTCGGGCGACGCCCGCGCCGTGGGTCAACGTGCTGGCGAATCCACACTTTGGGACGGTCCTCTCGGAGAACGGCGCGGCCTACACCTGGAGCGAGAACGCCCACGAGTTCCGCCTCACGCCTTGGCACAATGACCCGGTGAGCGATGCGAGCGGCGAAGCCTTTTACCTGCGCGACGAAGAGAGCGGCCACTTCTGGTCACCCACGCCGCTCCCCGCCGGCGGCGCGACGCCCTACGTCAGCCGACACGGTTTCGGCTACAGCGTCTTCGAGCATACGGAAGACGGGATTCATTCGGAGTTGTGGGTGTACGTGGCCGTGGATGCACCGCTCAAGTTCTCGGTGCTGAAGGTGCGCAACGAGTCGGGCCAGCCGCGCCGGCTGTCCGCGACCGGCTACGTGGAGTGGGTGCTCGGCGATCTGCGTCCGAAATCGACGCCCCACGTCATCACCGAAATCGACCCGACCAGCGGCGCGCTGGTCGCACGGAATGCGTACAACACCGAGTTCGCCGACCGCGTGGCCTTCTTCGATGTGGACGAGGCGACCCGCACCGTCAGCGGCGACCGCACCGAGTTCCTCGGCCGCAACGGCACGCTCGCAAACCCGGCCGCCCTGAGTCGGGCGCGGCTGTCCGGCAAGGTCGGAGCGGCCCTGGATCCCTGCGCCGCGATTCAGGTGAACTTCGAACTGGCCGCCGGGCAAGCGCATGAAATCATCTTCCGGCTCGGGGTGGCTGGCCGGCGCGGCGCGGATGACGCCAGCACCCTGGTGCATCGCTACCGGGGAGCGTCCGCTGCGCGGACCGCTCTCGAAGCGGTGTGGCGGCACTGGCAGCACACGCTCGGCGCGGTGTGGGTGGAAACCCCCGACCAATCCCTCAACGTGCTGGCCAACGGCTGGCTGGTGTACCAGACCCTGGCGTGTCGGCTGTGGGCGCGCAGCGGTTACTACCAGTCGGGGGGCGCGTTCGGTTTCCGCGATCAGTTGCAGGACGGGATGGCGCTCGTCCACACCAAGCCGCACCTCGTGCGCGAGCACCTGCTGCGCTGCGCAAGCCGCCAGTTCCGGGAAGGCGACGTGCAGCACTGGTGGCATCCGCCGTCGGGCCGGGGGGTGCGCACGCACTGTTCGGACGATTACCTCTGGCTGCCGTTGGCGACCTGCCGCTACGTGCGGACCACCGGGGACAGCGGAGTGCTGGACGAACCGATTCAGTTCCTGGAAGGCCGTCCGGTCCCTGCCGAGGAAGACTCGTATTACGACCTGCCCGGCCAGTCCGAAGAAGCGGCGAGTTTGTACGACCATTGCGTGCGCGCTCTGCTGCACGGTCTCCAATTCGGTGAACATGGCCTGCCGTTGATCGGCTCCGGCGACTGGAACGACGGCATGGATCGGGTGGGGATACAGGGCCAGGGCGAAAGCATCTGGCTGGGCTTTTTCCTCTATGACGTGCTGACGCAGTTCGCCGAGGTGGCCCGCCGGCGGGGTGACCTGCCTTTCGTCGAACGCTGCGAAGGAGAGGCGGCGCACCTGCGCCAGAACCTCGAGCAGCAGGGCTGGGATGGCGGCTGGTATCGCCGTGCCTACTTCGATGACGGGACGCCGCTGGGATCGGCGAGCAATGCCGAATGCCAGATCGATTCCATCGCGCAAAGCTGGTCGGTGCTCTCCGGGGCCGGCGATCGCGAGCGCGCGCAACAGGCCATGGCGGCCTTGGATGCGCGTCTGGTACGCCGGGACCAGGGGCTGATCCAACTGCTGGACCCGCCCTTCGACACCTCGGATTTGAATCCGGGTTACATCAAGGGCTACGTCCCCGGCGTGCGGGAGAACGGCGGGCAGTACACCCATGCGGCGATCTGGGCGGCGATGGCGTTCGCGGCCTTGGGCGACCGCCGGCGGGCGTGGGAACTCTTCGCCATGATCAACCCGGTGAACCATGCGCGCTCGCCCGAAGCCGTAGCGACTTACAAGGTCGAACCCTACGTGGTCGCGGCAGACATTTATGCGGTGGCGCCGCACGTCGGGCGCGGCGGATGGACCTGGTACACCGGCTCGGCGGGCTGGCTATACCGGCTAATCCTGGAATCCCTGTTGGGCTTGCGGCTGGAGGTGGACACTCTACATTTCGCGCCGTGCCTCCCCGCGGATTGGCGCGGATTCACGGTGCACTACCGCTATCGGGAGACGGTCTACCACATCGCCGTCATGCAACGGCCCGCCGGGCAGGACGAGATGAGAGTGACGGTGGACGGCATCGAGCGGCCCGATTCGGCGATTCCCCTGGTGGACGACCGCCGGGATCACGCGGTTGAGGTGCGCATAGATGGGCGCGGTGAGGGTGATGCTCGGTGAGCGCATGGTGCGTTCATCAGCAGGATTGGAAAAGCGGCCTTTCGGGGCCGCTTTTCCAATCCTGCCAGGACAGCCCTACTGTCGTGGTTCGCCATTCCGATTGATCGCGATGGTCCGCCCCGGAGGGGCGCTCATTTTCACCCGGTGTTCCATGCCGCGGAAATCATAGGTCACGTCCCAATATTCCGGCGGGCCGCTTGCGGTGGTTTCGCAGCGACGCACGTCGCGCTCGTAGGTACCGCCGTTGTCGCGTCCTGCGTTGGCGCCGATCGCGGCGCCAGCGACGGCGCCGCCGACGGTGGCGACGTCCCTGCCGCGTCCACCGCCGACCTGGTGGCCGAGAATGCCACCGATGATCCCGCCTGCCATGGCGCCACCCACGTTCGGATCGCCGCGACCGGATTCAACGACCTGCTGGCGTTCCACCCAGCAGCGTCGCTCCGGCGGCCCCACCACGGCGCGCACCGAGGTGACGCGCGCCTCGAATACGCGTTCGTTCGGACGCTGCCGATATTCGTAGTTGGGAGCGGCCAGCGGCGCGGGCGCTTCGTTGTCGTAGCGTCCGCGGTCGTTGACCGGCCGCACCGAGGAGATGCGGTTTTCCATCCCCAATTCGCGCAGGGAGTCATAGCTGCCGCGGCGCAGCACCACGCAGCGGCCCTTGAAGCGCGCGTCCTCGCAGACTTCCCAGCGGCCGCGATCCACGACCACCGATGAAGCGCGGTCGCTAAATCCATAGCGATCGAAGTTGCCAACCTGTTTGCCCGTGGTGAATGCGCGTCCACGGAACCCGTCGCCTTCATAAAACGTGATCTGCGCCACCGCCTGCGTGGCGAAAAGAAGAGCGGATACCCCCAGTGCGGATTTCAGTTTCCAGTTCATTGATGCCTCCAGCGTGAAATTGTTACCGGCCCGAAACGCGCGCTCTGCGCTCACCCACAGCAACCGAATCAAAGGGGCCAGACGTCCATGGTATTGCCTCCAGAGGAAGGGTTTTACCCCTGCCCCCAGCGGTTTCAAGTGTCCCGGACTACTGAGGCGGCATCACCACGATGGTGCTACCCGAACCGGTTTTACCTTTGGCGCCCGTAGCTCCAGTGTTGCCCCGATTTCCGGTAGCGCCCTTAGCGCCGGTGTATCCGGTGTTGCCGGTGTTACCCTGGCTTCCGGTAGCGCCCGTCTCGCCGGTATATCCGGTGTTGCCCTGGCTTCCGGTAGCGCCCGTCTCGCCGGTATATCCGGTGTTGCCCTGGCTTCCGGTAGCACCCGTCTCGCCGGTATATCCGGTGTTACCCTGGGTTCCGGTTGCACCCCGCGGGCCGGTATATCCGGTGTTGCCAGTGTTTCCCTGCGGGCCCATCGGCCCGGTACAGGCGCCGAGTCCGAGCATCGCGAGCAGCAGAACTGATGGTATTGAATATTTCATGATGATTCCTATCGAGTTGTGTGCGGCTAAAAAGGCCATGCGAATTACTATGACTGGATGCGTACACTGCGTCTGTTCGGTACCGCGCTTATATGAAGAGCATCCGTGGCATCCATAGGGGCGAGACTGATCGGTAGGGCTGGCGAGCCAGGCGCTGATCAATGTCCTCAACGCGCCCACCGTGGCGCGGGCGCTCAGCGCTTTTTACAAATTTTATGGCCTGTACGTTACCGCACAGACGCAAACCGGAAGGGGTCATAGACTTTAATCCACAGTGTGGTGGTAGGTTATTGTGGACCCACACGGGAACCAGGATATGAGTCTCAACCTTAA
>WBUJ01000186.1 GCA_008933795.1 Candidatus Contendibacter sp.
CCTCGGCGGCCAGCGCCTTGGCCTCGGCCCGGCTGCGCCCCGAGGCGAGAAAGCGCCGCACCAGGGCGGTGCGTTGGGGGGTGGAGAGACGGAGGGACATGGCGGGCGGAGGGTCGGTGGGGTCGTCGGACAAGGTCCGCTCCAGCCTCGCCATAATGTCCCGCGCAATGCCTCCATGCGGGATTTTGCCCCGTCCCGCCCATCGCTTGATCGTGATGGAGACGGCCTGGCGCGAAAAGCCCTCGCGAAGCGCCCATTGGCGCATCGTTAATTTTTGCTTTCCCAACCTATCCCGGATTCGTCTGATTGCTGGATTCATCGCTAGAATGTCATCAGTGTTTACGTTTCGTGAGCACACTACTCACGGAGTGTGATGATGTCAAGCGATAAATTCACGGATCGTGAGCGCCGTTTCGAAGTGGTCATGGCGCGACTAAAGCAGGCCGTCAAGGCGGAAAACGATGCTCAGATAGCGGAAGAACTGGGCTTAAGCAGCAGTGGGTTCGCCAACATCAAGAAGCGTGGCTCGTTGCCATACGAACGGCTTGAACGAATTTGCAACTCACGAAACGTGAGTATGGATTGGTTGCTGACTGGCGATGGATTGATGTGGCGGAACGAACCTGCTGATCGGCAGATGTCGGCGCTTATGGCGCTGATTTCAGCATTGCCGCCGGAACAGCGGAGAGAGATTTGCGCTGTCGCTGAAGAGAAGGAACGGTTGAACCAGCTCGAACGAGCGGTTGCGGAGCTGCGAGCGACAGCGACGAAACGAGGCTAAGGCTGTACAGAAAACTTATACATGCTGATGTCAACACCCCTTGAAACAGCGTTGACAAAAACCGTTGACATGCTAACGCCACAGCCCGCCCCCCTTGCCGCTTAAAACCGGGCACAACGGGGGAAAAAGTTGATATTTAAACAGGGGTTACGTTTTTTAAACACGGGCGGGCGCGGGCGGTGGAGAATTGCTACTGGAGGTAATTTTCAAGATTATTTTTATTGAACGCCGCTCAATTAGTAGCACGGAAAATTCGGCGAAAATCGAGCGCAAGCGATTGACTGTGCTTGGAAATTAGACAGGAAAAGGGCGCGATTTTGATGTAATTTTCAGCCAGCGTGCGCCGTTCTCTGAAGCGGGCAGGATTGACCCGATATTTCGACGAGCGAGTTTTTTCCGCGGACATGGTGGCCGAACCCAAGCCCGCTCCCGACCTGTATCTGCACGCCGCCGAACAGTTGGGCGTGATACCCGGTCGTTGTCTGGTGATAGAGGACAGCGTGCCCGGAACCATTGCGGCGCGCCTGGCGGGCATGACCGTGATCGGTTTCACCGGGGCCAGCCACGTGCCGGTGGATCAGCACGAACGGTTGCGCCACGCGGGCGCCGCCGTAGTCATCGACCGGATGGAAGGGCTGCCGGAACTGGTCAACGGATGGCCACTGGTCGCCGAGGGGGCGGAATCCTGACCGGCGGACGCGCGAATCGGCAAATCTGGACCGGCGCTCGAGCATGGGTTCGGCCGGTGATGCGGCACTTGCACAGGAGTTTCTCTCATGAGCGACACCACGAACCGACGTCTGAACCAGGCGCTGCTCGGCCAACTGCCGGCCCACGTGGCTGTTCCCCGTTATGACCGGGCGCAACTCGGTCAAGCCATCGTGCACATCGGCCTGGGCAATTTCCACCGCGCCCACCAGGCTCTTTACCTGGACGATCTGTTTCACGCCCAGGGTCCTGGTCCCTGGGGCGTGTGCGGCGTGGGACTGCTACCCCAGGACCGGACCATGGCCGAGGCGCTGCGTCCCCAGGATCTGCTCTACACTCTGGTGGAGCGGGATGAAGGCGTGGAGACCGTCCGGGTGATCGGCGCGCAGCGCGGCTACCTGCACGCGCCCAGCGAGCCGGAAGCCGTACTGTCGAAGATGGCGGACCCGGCTACCCGCATCGTGTCGCTGACCGTCACCGAGGGCGGCTATTACCTGGATCACAGTAGCGGCGAGCTGGAACAAGATCATCCCAACCTGCGCCACGATCTGGAGAAGCCGGCTGAAGCGCCGGTCTCGGTCTACGGTTATCTGGCCGAGGCGCTGAACCGGTGCCGGAAAGCCGGCATCACCCCTTTTACCGTCCTGTCCTGCGACAATCTGCAAAGCAATGGCGAGATCGCCCGGCGGATGCTGACCAGTTTCGCCCGGCTGCGCGATGCCGAACTGGGAACCTGGATCGAAGCCAACGTCGCCTTTCCCAACTGCATGGTGGATCGCATCACCCCGGTCACCACCGAGCTCCACCGCGAACAGGTCAAAACTCTGTTGGGCGGCGTCGAGGATGCCTGGCCGGTGGTGGCCGAGCCGTTTCGCCAGTGGGTGGTCGAGGACCGCTTCTGCAACGGCCGTCCGGACTTGGCGGCGGTGGGCGTACAGATGACCTCCGACGTTCACCCCTACGAGCTGATGAAAATCCACCTGCTCAACGCCAGCCACCAGGCGCTCTGCCATCACGGCGTGCTGCTGGGCTACGTCACCGCCGACGAGGCCATGCAGGACCCCGATCTCCGCGCCCTGCTCGACCGCTACATGGACACGGTGCGCCCGCTGATCCACGAGCCGCCGGGCGTGAACCTGAAGGAGTACCAACAAACGCTCATTTCCCGCTTCGCCAACCCCTCGGTCAAGGACCAGTTGGCGCGGATTGCTTTCTATGCTTCCTCGGGCATCCCCAAGTTCGTGCTGCCCATCGCTCGCGAGCAATTGCAAAAGGGTGGACCGATGGAGGTGTTCGCCCTGGTGGTGGCCGGCTGGATTCGCTATCTGGGCGGGAAGGATGATGCCGGCCAGCCCATCACGCCGACCGACCCGATGAAGGAACTCCTGCAAAGTCGGGTGCGCTTCGGCGATACCGACCCCGCGCCGTTCGTGGGCCTGCGCCAGATCTTCGGTACCGATCTGCCGCAGTCCGAAACCTTCGTGGCGGCGGTGCGCAAGGTGCTGGAGAGCCTCTACGCCAAGGGTACCCGGGCCACCCTGAAGGATTACCTCGGGACTTGAGGCCGCCGACCATCCGGTCTCCAACCCGCAGCCTTTGTGGTCCGGGCAGGACCCCGCATCGTGGCGGGAAAGCTACCGGGCCGCGACGGCGGCGCTCGAGGCCGATGGAGAGGGAGTTTCCTGTCGCTCATTCATGCGGTTTGCATCCCGGCTGGGACGTGATTTCCCGTGGCGCGGCTGTAATCCGGCCGGCCGACCGCCAGCCAGTCCTGGAACGCCGCTTCCGTCCCAACATCGCAGCCGCATTCGCAGGACTTCAGATAGCGGTGGTGCAGCACGGCGCAATAGGCCTGGATGGGATCCTGGATGTCGGCCATCGCCCGCAACCGCTCCAGCATCGGTTCGAAAACGCCGATTCGCCACTGCACCGCGGCCACTTCCTTGCCGGTGGCGGTACGGGCGCCGGACAGACATTGGAAATAGTGCAGGTCCGAGAGTATTTGGCGAGCCTGGCGTTCCAGGGCTTCGACGCCGGTCAGGCGGTGCAGGCGAGCGGAATGAAAGTTTCTGCCGCCGACCTTCACCTTCATGCGCAGCCGCCGGCCGCCATCGGCCGGGATCAGATCGACTTCGTCCACGTCGAAGCCGAGTTCGTTGAGCCGCTGAATCTTCTCCGTGATCCTGAAACCTTCTTCCGGCGCGATGAGCATGGTTTCCGTGAGTTCCCGCCACAGGTTCCGGTAGCGTTCCGCGATGTCCTCACCCAGCGTCAGATCGGCGTCGTCGATGGCCAGGCCGTGCGCGGCGGCGATGTCGGCCATGCCGCCAGCGACGTTCAGGATCATGATTTCGAGATCCTCCTCGCGCTGGCCGTCGGACAGGGATTCGCGCAGCACCGAGGTTTCAGCGTCGACCATGATCGGCTCGATGGCTTCGGCGTCGTAGCGATAGAGGACGTTGGCCAGGGAGCAATCCCCCCAGAAACAGCCAGCCAGGTGCAGCTCCACCAGCAGGCCGGCGAAGGCGTCGAGCATCTGTTCGCGGCGGGCGCCAAACCCGTGGTCCTGCAACAGTTCCTGATAGGAAAAGGTATGCTCCAGATAGCGGGTGATGATGGCCGCCGAGCGTTCGGCGCCCGAATCGGGATGACGGCCTTCGACGATGCCGACCGGAATGGCGGCAGCCACATCCTTGGTTTCCAGCGCCCGCAACATCTCATAGTCCTGACGCGCGGCGGCGCAAGGCAATTCCTTGACGACGTAGATCCCTTGTTCGTAGGCAATGAAACGGACTTCGTGTCGGGAAGGTCCGCGAGGGAGATCGACAAAGCATTCGCCTGGCCAGTCGACGATGGATTGCGCCCACGGCAAGTCGAGAAAGTCCGGATGGCCGGGCCGGACCTTGAGAGAGAACAGGGGGTTCATGCTCGCCCTCATTTCCATGCGCGGTCAAGTTGCCAGGATGGTTTCAATCGCCCGCAGTTCCTCCGGTTGGAACGCCGCGGCTTGTAAAGCGGCCACGCCGTCCTCAATCTGCTGTACCCGGCTGGCTCCGATCAGGGCCGAGGTGACGCCGGCATGGCGCAACACCCAGGCCAGGGCCAGTTGCGCCAGGGTTTGCCCCCGCTGTTGGGCGATCCCGTTGAGTTGCCGGACCTGCTCGAGTTTCTCCGGCGTGATGTCGTCTGGCCGCAAAAAGCCGTGCGCTTTCGCCGCGCGGGAATCAGCGGGCAGGCCGTCGAGGTATTTGTTGGTCAGCAATCCCTGCGCCAGCGGGGAAAACACGATGCAGCCGATGCCTTCCTCGGCGAGTACATCCAGCAAGCCCTGTTCGATCCAGCGATCGAACAGGCTGTAGCGCGGCTGATGAATCAGGCACGGCGTTCCCAATTCGCGCAGCAGTCGCGCGGCCTGCCGCGCCTGCTCCGGCGAGTAGGACGAGATGCCCACATAGAGCGCCTTGCCCTGACGGACCACGTGATCCAGCGCGGCCATCGTTTCTTCCAGGGGGGTGTTGGGGTCGGGACGGTGATGGTAAAAGATGTCGACGTAATCCAGTCCCATCCGCTTCAAACTTTGATCGAGGCTGGCCACCAGGTATTTGCGCGAACCCCACTCGCCGTAGGGACCGGGCCACATCAGGTAGCCGGCCTTGGTGGAGACGATCAGTTCATCCCGGTAACTCCCCAGATCCTGTCGCAGGATGCGGCCGAAGGTTTCTTCGGCCGACCCCGGCGGCGGACCGTAGTTGTTGGCCAGATCGAAGTGGGTGATGCCCAGATCGAAGGCGCGCAAGACCATGTCTCGGGCGTTCGTGAAGGGATCGACCCCGCCGAAGTTGTGCCATAGCCCCAGGGAAATGGCGGGCAGGAGCAGGCCGCTGTGCCCGCAACGGTTGTAAGTCATGCGGTCGTAGCGGGCGCTGGATGGCGTTGCTGGCATGGCATCCTCCGGTGGGGGTTCAGGTTCGGGCCAGCGGCTACCGGCCGCCGCGGAATTTGACCAGCCGCAATTGGTTTTGGAGCGAGTTCAGACTGTCCGCCGCCGTCGTTCGGCCTTGCAGCACGTCATGCACGGCGTCCCAGAAATAGGTCGTCACCGCCATGTAGTTGTCGCCGGTCTGGGCGGCGGGCCGGGCCACCGCGTTTTCCAGGATGGCCCGCAGCTTGGCGAAAAACGGGACGGCTGCCAGAACCTCGGCATCCTCGTACAGGCGCATGATGGTCGGCGGATAGGAACCGGCGATGGCGCGCTGCTTCTGGACGGCTTCGCTGGTCAGATAGCGCACCAGATCGGCTGCCTCCTTGGGGTTCCTAGAGTACTTGGAGACAGCGAGTTGCCAGCCGCCTAGAGTGCTGGCGGACGCGCCTTTCATTCCGCCCCGGGGCAGCGGCGCCACCTCGACCTTGCCGGCCACCGGGCTGTCCTTGGCGCCGAGCAACGCCCAGGCGTAGGGCCAGTTGCGCATGAATACAGCGTTACCAAATTGGAACACCTGGCGCGCGTCTTCCTCGTTGAAGGAAATCACGCGCGGCGGCGCGACCGTGTCGATCCAGCTCGCCGCCCGGGCGATCGCCATGACGGCCTGGGGATTGTTGATCGTGATGGCGCCATTCGCGCCGACCACCGTGCCGCCTCCGTAGGCGGCGATCCACTCCAGGGCGTTGCAGGTCAGCCCCTCGTAGGCCGCGCCCTGAAACACATAGCCCCAAAGTTCCGCATGGCCGGCCTTGCGCTCCTGAGTCTGGATATACAGCGCCGTGTCCGCCAGTTCCGACCAGTCCTGGGGTACCGGCAGTCCGTATTTCTCCAGCAGATCCTTGCGGTAGTACAGCACGCCCGCGTCGGTGAACCAGGGCATGCCCACCAGCCGGCCATCGACGGTGTTGTTCGCCACGATCGCCGGAAAGTGCTGCTGGATGTCTTCCGCGCTGAGGTACTGCTTCAGGTCGACGAAATGCTTGGCCAGCAGCCCCGGCCAGATAACGTCGATCTGGTAAACGTCGATGCGGCTGTCGCCGGCGCCGAGATCGACCAGATATTTGAAATAGCGTTCGTCGGTCTTTTGCGGGGGGGTGGTCACCGTGACGCGGTGGCCGGTTTGCTTGGCCCAGGCGTTGGTGGCCTGCTCGCAAAATTCCCGCTCCTGGCCGACCGCGCCGCAGGAAATCGTCA
>WBUJ01000313.1 GCA_008933795.1 Candidatus Contendibacter sp.
AGATGTCGTGGTGTGGCAGCGGGAGCCGAATTGTGGAAAGCTGACTGGGTATCCCCTACCGCTCTGAATTTCAGACGATGCCAATCACCCTGACCGTACCCCTGGACTTGCCCGATGTGCGCGTGTTGGCTAACCGGATGCTTGCGGATGGTACGGTGTTGATCGAGGTGGAAAGCACCTTGCAGACCACCCAGTGCCACCGGTGTGGCCGCAGGATTGACCGGTTTCACGGGTTCGACCGCCCGATCCGGTTGCGGCATTTGCCGGTATTCGGGCGTCACGTGGTCGTCGAAATCCGGCCGAAGCGCTACCGTTGTCCGTGTTATGAGGGCGGGCCGACCACCACACCCAGCGCTGCGCCTGGTACGACCCCAACCGCCCCCATACCACGGCGTTCGAGCAGGACGTCTTGAAGCGACTGATCCACAGCACGGTAGCCGATGTCAGCCGGCAACTCGATGTGGGGGTAAAGGCGGTGGAAGGCATCATGGACCAGCGTCTGGCGCCTGCGGTCGACTGGACCGCGTTCCCGGCGTTGGAGACCTTGGGCATCGACGAAGTGGCCCTTCTTAAGGGACAGGGTCACTCTGTGGCGGTGATTTGGGCGCGGGATGCCCAGCGACAACCCCACGTGCTGGCGGTGCTGCCGGATCGGTTGCAGGCCACGGTGCAGGCTTTTCTGCAAACGATCCCGCTCCCCCTGAAAGCCACGGTGCGGCGGGTCTGTATCGATCTGTGGGAGGGCTACGCCGGGGCGGCGGCGGCGCTGCCGAACGCCCACATCGTGGTGGACCGGTTTCATGTCGCTGTTCACTATCGGGAGGCGGTGGACGAAGTGCGTAAGGCCGAATGTCGCCGGCTCAACGCCGAGCGCCCCCCCGAGCGAGCGGTCCCCACCGCCGAGTTGCGGCCGTTGTTGCGCCGGGAATGGCGATCGCTGAATCCCGATCAGCAAGGCCGGCGGGTGGAGTTGTTCGAGCTGACCCCCACGTTGGCCAGCGCCTATGTCCTGCGCACCCTGCTGACGGCGACTTTTGACCATAGCCCGGATCGGACCACCGCCCAGACCCGGCTCCAGCGCTGGACCGAGCAGGTCAAAGCGTCGGGGCTGAGCTGTTTTGACAAGTTCATCAATACCTTGCATAACTGGCAGGACGGCATTCTCAACTATTTCGATGGATGGCATACCAGTGGCTTCGTCGATGGGCTCAACCACAAACTCAAGCTGCTCAAACGCCGGTGTTTTGGCCTGGATGATCCGGGCGAACTGTTCCGCCGGCTGTGGTTGGATATCGAGGGTCCACGACGTTGGGTCTGAACCCACACCACGATATCTTGTGGCCTCCACGGGAAAGCTTATAGAGCC
>WBUJ01000314.1 GCA_008933795.1 Candidatus Contendibacter sp.
GTTGTGGGTTGCCAGGCTTTGGGAAATGGATGGCGGCATTGTAAGGATTATTCATTCCTCCTCAGCAGCGCCAGAGTCTCGACATGATGAGTTTGAGGGAAAAAGTCGTAGGGAATCAGCCGTTCCACCGAATAACCGGCATCGGTCAACCCGCGGAGATCACGGCTCAGCGTCCCGGCGCTGCACGACAGATAGGCCAGCCGCTCGGGCCGGTACTCGTCAGTCGTCCAAGCCAGCACCGCCGGCTCCAGGCCGGTGCGCGGCGGATTGAGGTACAGCAGCCGGGTTCCCGTGATCGGCATCCATTCCCGCAGTTGCGGAATCCGGTCCGCGCATTTGCCGCGCAGCACGGTCGCATCCGGGGCGTTCAGACCGGCGCACGCCACCGCCTCGCCGCCCAGTTCCACCCCGAGCGTCCGCGCGCCGCGCCGAGTCCAGCGCGCCAGGCTGGCGCCGATGCCGCAATAGAGATCGGCTAAGCTGTCGCCCGGTTTCGGCGCGAGAAAAGCCTCCGCCGCGTCCAGCGCCTCGCGGTACAACGCGGGGATAAGTTGTTGAAAGGCGGTCGGTCCATATTCCAGCCCGAAGGCGTCCTGCGAGCGCGGTTGACCCCACAACAGGGTCCAGCCGTTGCGGGCGAACAGCCGGCGACCGGCAGCCGGATGCAAGTGCAGCCACAGCCCCTCCAGCCCGCTGATCGCCAGTTCCGCCCGCCGTTCGTCATTCAGCCAAGCCGGATCGGGAAGCCGATGGGTTTTCAGAATCAGCGTCGCCTGCGTGCCCGCCTGAACGTAAAAGGCCAGCGGAAATATCGCTCCCGGCGGCAACGCCCGCCGCAACCAGCGAATCATCGCTCGGACTCTCTCGGTGTGAACGGGACAATCAGGGATTGGAATCAGTTCGTCGCGCCGCCACAGACCGAAATTCCAGCCGTCCGCCGCGCTCCAGATCGCCGACAGGCAGACCTTGCCTCGATAGCCCCAGCGCGCCTCGCCAGCAACCGCCCGCATCGGCGACAATCGATCCGCCCAAGGCGCGAGCGTCCGCCGCAGCCAGTCCGCCTTTTGCGCCTCGCTGGCGGCGGCGTTTAACATGCGATGGGTACAGCCCGGACAGCGGGGTTCGCAGCCAGCGGGCAGGTTCATGGCATTCTCACGGGGCGAAAGGAGTTAAGGAGGCGGTCATGGTCAGCAGCTATCTGGTTTGCGATTTGTGCGGGCGGTTTGGCCCGCCGGCCAGCATTTTCAGCCAAGACGGCCTGCGACTGTGTTATCAGTGCTGGTTCGAGGCACGGTGGGGCAGCGAGCCGGAAGCGTCCGGCGAACCCGCGCCAGCGTCCGACGAGGATGCCGAGCCAGCGG